>CAZTNO010000010.1:0-22907 GCA_964614865.1 uncultured Clostridia bacterium | reverse complement strand
GGGAGTACACCTTAGGTCGCGTGCCAAATCGGTCTTGACATACAAGACCACCTCACTCATCATCCTCAGTGAGCTGAGCAGTCTCATCGGTTGCCAAGTTGACTGTTCCGTCCATGTCGGGGCCGCTACTGAAAGGAAAGAAGATAGTCTCGCCAGCCTGAAGAATGGCATTTTTGAAGTCCGTCATCTGCCAATTGTCAAAGTCCTTATCAGTGGCGGCTTTATTGTTCTCATTGGAAAACGAGTAGAAGTATCGCATGGTATCGGCAGCATCTGGGGTTTCAGTGCCGAAGTCTGCTTCGATGAAAGCTATTTCGGTGTCAAGAAAGCTCTCGAAATCGAATTCACTACAGTAGATTTTTTTTGTCCTCATGTTGTCTCCTGCCTCTATTTATAGAGCGGTCAAGATTTCTTGCTTTTCGGAGTTGTGTGGAGAGAGGTAAACTTTAGCTTATCAGTTTTGAACCACCTTTTCTTCCTCTCCGAGTTCTCTTTGATTGCTTTCTAATTTATAGATAAGGAAATTCCAAAGATTTTCACTATTCAGTTCGCTTAGCATTTTGAAGAATCCATTCCGCTCCCAAGCAAGGTCTATTTTCATTTCAGAAGCAACTATTTTTGTGGCCTCAACAAAGATTTCTTGAGATGATTTTTGGCATAAACAATAAAACGACTCATATTGAGAAAAATTTAAAACCTTGAAAAATTGTGAGCCTGAACCGTGAACAATTGAACACAATCTGGAATATAGATCAACATATTTCCTTTCGTATTCAATCCCTATCGCTTCCGCTCTGGTTCGGATTCCCTTTTTTGACCAATTGAATATGTCTGTAATTTTCTTTTTATCTTCTACTCCCCAGATCGTTTTTGCAATTTGTTCAATTCTTGCTTTTCTCTCTGGGTTTGAGACAAATTGTTTTTGATAGAAATAGTTTCTCTCTTGTTCAGGATAGTGTTTTTCGTAAAAGTCGACTATCTTTTTTGCTTCATTGTATATCTCTATCTCCCTGAATGATTGATATTTTTCTAAATCTTTCCCATTTTCATCTTTAGTAAGTTGCTTTAGATCTAAGAAAAGTTCAAATAGTGATCTGGCAGCTGCCGAAACAGCTTGAATGTCTTTGGGATCGTTTAGAGCCACCAACGATCTCATCCACAAATACATTCTATAATAAATATTTGCAAAGACATCTTCTTTATCGCTTTTATTATTGGCAATTTTTAGAAGAATAACCACTTTTGATTCAGCGAAACTCACTAAGCTTTTAGTGTAACTGTAAAGAAGATTGCCTAAATCCCTTGAGGAAATCTTCCCAATAGCATCTTTTACTTCAAGGTTGCCATTCAACAGATCTTTTATGGTTGACTCTGTATCCATTTATAAGCTCCCCTGTGATATTTTAAGTTTTCGATTCATTCTGCTTCCAAAAAAATGAGATAAAGCAGCCTGAACTATCTTTTCGAATTTGCGTGAATAGTTCTTTGACAGCATTCATTACGAAAATCTTATGCGTCCCGATAAAAATTGTCAAGAAATACACATTGCCCAAGAAGGCAAAAAATCGTAGCATAGAGGATCGGCTTTTATCTTGTAGGGAAATGGTTTTATTATGAGCAACCAGATTTGCCTCTAAAGCCAAATGAGGCATTTTTATGGAAACTATTTAGAAAATAACTGCCCTAAGGTGGGGCTCTTCAACTGGCCTGCTATCCCATAAAAAGAATCCAAGCAAATCCCCAACCCATTGGGGTGGCATGGATCAGGCTGCCTCCGTAGAAAGAGGGGGGCGTTCGATCCAACCTATTGCTTCCCCTCATCAAGATATCTTCTTCGCAAACTTCACCAGATTTCACTCGTTTTCATCCATTTCCGATACAATTTTGATATTGAAGTCCCCAAAAACATTGTAATAAAAGTCTTTCTAATATTTAGGTCCCAACTCATGTGGATTTGCCTCGCATGGAGTCCAGTCGTTCGATCAGCGGGTCGGGGCGGCCGAGTTCGGCGAAGGCCCGGGCGCGGATGTCGCAGGAGGGGCAGCGGCCGCAGGGACGCTCGGTCCCGCGATAGCAGGAGATGGCGTAACTGTAGTCGGCGCCCAGCGACATGCCCAGGCGCAGGATCTCGGTCTTGCTCAATTCAATCAGCGGCGAGTGGGTGCGGAAGCGCCGTTTGCGCCGGCGGGCCCCCGTCCCCTCGTTGATGGCGGCAGTCATCTTGCGGCTGAAGGCCACCGTGGTGTCGGGATAGTCGGGGGTGTCGACGGCGTTGAAGCCGGTGACCAGATCGTAAATGCCGCGGGATTCGGCGATGGCTGCCGCCAGCGAGAGGAATATCCCGTTGCGGAAGGGAACGTAGGTGGTGGGGACCCCGTCGGCGTCGCGGGCGGTGGCCAGCGACTCGGGTACCGGGGCCCCGGGGTCGGTGAGGGCCGATTTCAGCCACGTTCCGAACGGGAAGTCGAGTGCCAGGGGCTCCACCCCCAGCCGGATCGCCACCGTGCGGGCGTTGTCCACCTCGATCTCGTGACGCTGGCCGTAGCGCACGATCAGGGCGGTGAGCCGGCTGAAGCGGCGCTGTGCCCAAAGCAGGGCAGTGGTGGAGTCGATGCCACCCGAAAAGAGGATCAGGGCCTGACGGTCCATGGTTTCCATTCTACAACGTTTGCCGCCCGCGGGCCAAGAACTTGGTGAGAAGAAGCAAAAAAAAGAGGGGCCACCTTGGCGGCGGCCCCTCGAAGAATCGTGTGTTCCCTAGGAAATCAGCGGGTTACCCGGTTGCCCATGGTGGCGCCAGGGGCCATCGCGTTGCTCCCCGCCTTGCGGGCGGTCCAAGTGGCCGAAGCCACGGGGACGCCGCCGATCACCAGCCCGGTCAGCACCGCGGTGCCGGTCATCGTTTCCTTGTCGGTGAAGGAACCGGTCATGACCAGGTCCCGGGCGGCAAAGATTTCGCAGACGATGTCGACGTTCTTGCCGTCCACGTTGTAGGTGCCGTAGAACCCGTTTTGCGGTTCGTAGACGTCGCCGCTCTTCTTGTCGCCAGAGAATTCCAGCGTCCAGTCCCAGCTCTTGGCGGCATTGGTGGCGTTGAAGGTGACCGACCAGTTGCCGGTGATGTCGTACTTGGTTTTGAAGACGACCAGGATCAACACCGCGGCCACGGCTCCGGCGGCCAGCACGCCGATGAGTAGCGGCAGGGCCGATTTCTTCTTGTGGTACGAACCTTCATCGCGCTCCTGCTCGATGCAGTTCGTGCCCGAATCGGCGGTGGAAACTGCGGTGTCGGATTTTTCAACCCGCGATGCGGCGCTCAGCGGGGCGTTGGTCACGCCCAGCAGGAAGAGAAAGGAGAGGACGACCCAGGTGGCGACCCAACGTTTGTTTTGATTCATCGTTTCCTCCTGAAGGATGGTGTGGCTACTTTACCTCGCCGCCAAAAGGGAAGTCAAGGGTGGAACGAGTTTTTTTTCCGGGATCGTTCCCTTTTTTGCCGCGGCCGGAGAGTGCCCGGACCTGCCTCCCTCCCGCCCCTGTCGGGTCTTGATTCTCCCTGTCGATCCCGATCGAATGGTTGATCGCCCTGTGCTATAATCCGGGCCGCTCTGGGCCAGGAGGTACTCATGGTCATCCGCTCCATTTTCCCGGTGGGGGTCGTTCTCGCCCTCCTTCTGAGTTTTACTGTCGCCGGCCTGGCGGAGTCTCCCGTTCCGACCGATCCGGTGATCGAGCGGGTGCGGGCCAGCATCGACTCCCGCCCGCAGCTGCTCGAGTGGTCCACCGACGGCACCCTGTGGACCCCCTTCACTCCCAGCAAGTCGTTCGGCCAGCCCACTGTCCTGGTGCGGATCCGCTTCGCCGTCCCGAAGGTGTTTGCGGGGGGGGCGACTCGTGCCACCCCGCTGGCGGTACGCCTCTCGCTGTCCGGGCGCGGCGACATCCGCATCTATCCCTGCGTGGCCGGAAAGGATCTGGCCGAGATCCCCCTGGAGGGGGGCACCGGCGGGACGGTCGCCGTGACTCCGGAACTGGTGCTCCAGGAGAGCGCCAGCGATGAGTCGGTGCTGCTCGAACTCCGCATCGTCAACCGGGGTTTTTTGCCTGCCCGCGGAGAGTTCTGGCCCGAGCGGATGAATCCGCTGGTCGGCGATGAGGGTGCCGTGGTGCGGATCGAGGGGGTGGAACGGCTTTTCCCCGCCGCCGAAAGCCGGCGTAAAACCCTGCGGGCCTGGCTCGACAGCTTCGACACGGCCCGCACCCTGCTTCGCCCCGACCTGACCCGTTTCACCTTCACCGGCAAGCCTTACGCCATTCCCGACCGCCGGCGCACCTCGCCCGCCGAACTGGCCCGCCTGAACGGAGCCTTCGACCGGGCGACGGCGGCCCTCGACCTCGTCGCCCTGGAGGAGGGGCGCTGGGAGCAGGCCGCTGCTTCGATCCAGCGTTCCTACCGGCTCGCCGCCCCGGTGCAAAAACACGTGGCCGGCTATCACATCCGGCTGATCGGCAACGCCCACATCGACATCGCCTGGCTGTGGCGACTGGCAGAGACCATCCAGGTGGCCCGCAACACGTTTGCCACCGTGATCCAGAACATGCTGGAGTACCCCGAGCTGCTCTATGCCCAGAGCCAGGCCCAGACCTACGAGTGGATCGAGACCCGCTACCCGGAATTGTTCGAGCAGATCCGCCAGCGCGTCCGCGACGGGCGCTGGGAGATCGTCGGCGGCATGTGGGTCGAGCCCGACTGCAACCTGATCTCGGGGGAGAGCTGGGTGCGCCAGATCCTGCTGGGCAAGACCTACTTCCAGCAGAAATTCGGCGTCGACGTCACCACCGGTTGGAACCCCGACAGCTTCGGCTACAACTGGAACATGCCGCAGCTCTACCGGCAGAGCGGCATCACCCGCTTCATCACCCAGAAATTGTGGTGGAACGACACCACCGTGTTCCCCCACTTCCTGTTCTGGTGGCAGGGGGTCGACGGCTCCCGATTGCTCACCTACCTGCCTCCGGCGAGCTACGATACCTCGCTGAAACTCCTCGACACCGCCAAGGGGATCTCCCGCTACGAGGCAACCACCGGTTTGCGAGACAGCCTGCTGCTGTGGGGGATGGGCGACCATGGCGGCGGCCCCAACCGCGAGGTGCTCGACCGGGTGCGCGGCTACCACCGGTTGCCGATCGCTCCGCAGTTCTCCCACGGCCGTGCCGGCGATTTCCTGGACCGGGTGGAACGGCTGGAGGGGGGGCGGATCCCGGTCTGGAACGACGAACTCTACCTGGAATACCACCAGGGGACCTTCACCACCCAGGGGGCGATCAAGACGGCCAACCGTCGCTCGGAGCAGATGGCACAAACCGCGGAAAAAGCCGCCGTCACCGCCGCCCTGCTCGGCACCTCCTATCCGGCCGGGGCCATGAACGCCTCGTGGAAGACCCTGCTGACCAACCAGTTTCACGACATCCTGCCGGGTTCCTCGATCGCCCCGGTCTACCGCGACGCCCTCGAGGACCATGCCCGCATCCAGTCGGTTTTCGAGCGGGTCACCGTGGCATCGCTGACCGAAGTCGCCGCCCGTATCGACACCTCGACGGTTCGCGGTCGTCCGCTGGTGATCTTCAACCCGCTCTCCTGGCCTCGCGCCGACCTGGTGACGGTCCAGTTCACCGCGGTGCCCGGCGAATTCTGGCACATCGAGGACAGCCGCGGTGGGTACATTCCCGCCGAGATCGGCTGGAACGCCGAAACTGGCCAGGGGGAGGCCTCTTTCGTGACCGGCACCATCCCGGCGCTGGGCTACGAAGTCTATGCCCTGGTGCCAGGGGCTATCCCCGATCACGGCCCCGCGGTCCCCGTCGACCAGTGGACGGTGGAAAACGCCGCCCTGCGATTGACCATCAACCCCCAAACCGGCAACATCGCCAGCCTGGTTGACCGCCGCACGAATCGCATCCTGATCCGCCCCGATCGCGAGGGCAACCTGCTCTGGGTGTACGAGGACCGGCCCGAGAATTGGGATGCCTGGAACATCGGCACCACCGGGCGGGGCTGGCGGCTCGACCGGGCCGATTCGGTCGAGGTGCTGCGCAGCTCGGCGGTGCGCACCACCTTCCGGGTGAAGAAGAGCTTCCTGGGCCTCTCCAAGGACCGTTCCTATCCCACCGAGAATTTTCCCAGTTCTTTTTTCGTCCAGGACATCACCGTCTACCGGGATCTCGACCGCATCGACATCGCCACCGAGGCCGACTGGTGGGAGGACCACCTGTCGCTCAAGGCGGTGTTCCCGACCACTGTGGAGAGCGAGCGTGCCACCTACGAGATCCCCTTCGCCGCCATCGCGCGCTCCGCCCGCCGCCGCACCCTGGCCGAGAAGGCCCGCTACGAGGTGCCGGCCCTGCGCTGGGCCGATCTGTCCGATGCCCGCGGGGGCCTGTCGCTGCTCAACGATGGCAAATACGGCCACGACATCCACGACGGGGTGATGATGCTTTCGCTGCTTCGCTCGCCGACCTGGCCCGATCCGCAGGCCGATCGCGGCAAGCACCGCTTCACCTACTCTCTCTACCCCCACTCGGGGGGCTGGCAGGAGGGGGAGACCGTGCATCGCGGGGCCGAGCTCAACGCTCCCCTGCGGACGGTCTGGACCGATGCCCATGCCGGGCCACTGCCCCGGTGGCAAAGCCTGGCCACGGTGGTTGCCGAAGGCGGCACCCCCTCGGCCCGGGTCGGAGTGATCGTCGACACCCTCAAACCCGCCGAAAACGGCTCGGGGGTGAGCTACCGCCTGTACGCATCTCTGGGGCGGGCGGGCACGGTGGCGGTGGAGCTGGCGGGCGCTCCGAAAAGTGCCCGGTTGACCGACTTGCTGGAGCGGGGCGGACAGCCGCTGGCCTTCACGGGCAAGCGGATCGTGCTCGCGTTCAAACCTTTCGAGATCAAGACGTTGCGGGTGGAGTACTAGCGAACGCGGCCTGTCACGGAAAAGGCGCTCAACCCGGGGAAAGGTGTTGTCGTAACAGGGCCACCGTCTCTGCCGGGCGGGTCACCTCGAGCAGGGTGGCACGGAACTCCTCGTGCATCAGCTGGCGGGAGAGGGTCGCCAGCAGCTTCAGGTGCTCGGTCTCAGCGGCGGTCTCCGGCAGGGCCAGCAGGATGGCCAGCGACACCGGCTGGTCGTCGAGCGAGGGCCACTCCACCGGTTCGAGGGTGCGCACCAGGGCCAGGGAGGCCTGGCGGACGTGGGGGGAGCGGCAGTGGGGCACTGCCACGCCGAAGCCGATGGCGGTGGAGTGGATCATTTCGCGTTGCCAGAGGGCTTCTTCGACGGCGTCGCCGCAGTCGCTCCGCCCGGAGGTTTCCAGCAAGAGGGCGAGTTCGCGGATCACCTCGGCGCGGCTCGAAGATTCCGAGCCGAGCCGGATCAGCCCCTCATCGAGCGGCGTGGCGATCGCCACCGGGGAAAACCCGGCGAGTACTTCCTCCACGGCGTCAGCATCCTGGCAGCGGCAGGCTTCGCTCAGCAGTTCCCGGCAATCGCCGGCGTTCAACCGGCTCAAGGCCGCTTTAGCCTCGGTGACCCGGGGGCCGGCCAGGCTGATCTCGTCGAGCCCCAGCCCCACCAGAAGCGGCAGCAGGCGCAAATCGCCGGCCATCTCGCCGCACAGGCCGAGCCACAACCTTGGCCTGGCCGGCGATGAAGCGCAGGAAGCGGAGAAATGAGGGCTGGCAGGGGCGGTAGAGCCCTTGCAGCGAGGGCTGGCCGCGATCGGCGGCCAAAAAGTACTGCAGCAGGTCGTTGCTGCCGATGCTGATGAAATCGATCTCACCCGCCAACTCGGCGATCTGGAAAGCCAGGGCCGGCACTTCGAGCATGACGCCGAGAACCGGCGTGGCGACGGGGTCGCCTCCGCCTGCGACAAGCTCTGCTTGCGACTCGCCGATGCGTTGCCGCAGTTTTCGCACCTCCTCGACCGTGGACACCATGGGAAACATGATCCAGCGAGGCCCCAGCCCTCCGGCCCGCAGCAGGGCCCGCAGCTGGGTGTCGCGCAACCCGGGGTATTTTTCGTACAGGCGGATGCCGCGGCAGCCCAGGAAGGGGTTGTCCTCGGCGGCCATTTCCAGCCAGGGCAGCGGCTTGTCGCCGCCGATGTCGGCGGTGCGCACGATCACCGGCCGGTCGCCCGCCAGTTCCAACACCGAGGTGTACAGCCGGGTCTGCTCCTCCTCGCCGGGGGGGGTGTCCCGCCCCAGGAAGAGCATTTCGGTGCGGAACAGTCCCACCCCGTCGGCCCCGGCCTCCAGCGCCGCCCGCGTCTCGATTGCCGAGGCGACGTTGGCCCCCACCGCCAGGGCGACCCCGTCGGCGGTCGATCCCGGCAGGCTTGCGCTCGCCGCAAGGGACCTCTGGTGGCGAAGGCGGGCCTGCTGCTCGACTGCGATGTAGCGGCGGTCCCGCTCGTCGCAAACCGGCATGGCGAATCCGCGTCGGCTGTCCAGCACGATCTCGCCACCATCCGGCCAGTCCCGTGGGACCTGGGCCACCAGGCAGGGGATGCCCAGCGAGCGGGCCAGGATGGCGGTATGGGAGGTGGGGGCGGTTTCGGCCAGGATCAGCCCCAGCAGCTTCTGCGGATCGAGCCGCAGCAGTTCGCCGGGAGTCAGGCGGGTGGCGGCCAGGATCGCCGGGGAGGGCAGCGACAACTCCCGCCTGGAAGCGATGTCGCCGTTCAGGATGGCCGCCAGTCGGCCGCTGATCTCGTCGAGATCTGCGACTCGCGCGCGCAGGTACTCGCTGGCACTGCTGGCGAGCGATTGGCGAAAAGGCTCCCCGGCCCGGGCCAGGGCCGCATGTGCCGGCAGCCTTTCTGAGCCGATCGTGGCCAAAACCTGCCGGGAGAATTCGGGGTCGAGCACCATGGCCCGCTGGGCCGCCAGAATGTCCTGGCCAGCGGGGCCCTTCATCTGCGTGGCGATTTCGTTTGCCAGTTCGTTTCGGGCGGCGAGAAACCGCTCCTGTTCACGCTCCACGCCGGCAAACTCCGGCAACGGGCGGGCCGCCGCCGCGGTCGGGCCCATTCCCGCGCGGATCAGGGGCCCCACGGCCAGCCCCGGCGAAACGATCGGGCCCGTGGCCACCACCATCCCCTCCCGGTCGCGCAAGCCGTAGGGGAGCCGAAAACCGGCGGCAGGCGCTTCTGGGAGCCGGGCTTCCCGCGTAGCCTGCCACTCGGTGGTGACGAGTTTTCGCACGGCGGCCAGGGCGGCTTTCGTTCCGGGGCCGCTGGCCTCGATCTGGCAGCGATCTCCCGACCGGGAGTCGCTGGCCATCAGGGCGAGGACGCTGCGGCAGTCGCAGCGGATGCCGCTGCGCTCGTTGACCAGGGTCAGGGTGGCCCGGGTGGAGGCGGCAAGTTCAGCCAGCAGGGTGGCCGGGCGGGCGTGGAGCCCACCCGGCAGTTCGAGGACGAAACGGAAAGAGGACGGCATCACTCCAGGGCTTTTTTCAGGCAGGCCTCGGGGAGGCGGATGGCCTCCTGCACGGTGACCTCCACGATGCGCAGGCCGCTGAACCGTTCGCGGCCCGAAATGGGGATGCCGGCGGCGATGATCACCGCCTGGGCGCCTTCGAGGTCGCCCGCGGTGATCCCGTTTTCCACCCCCATGGCCCCCTGGGTCTCCACCTGGATCTCCACGCCGAGCCTGGCGGCGGTCTTTTGCAGTTGTTCGGCGGCCATGTAGGTGTGGGCGACCCCGGTCGGACAGGACGTGACGGCGAGCAGTTTCATGGTTCTATCCTCCTGAGTTCGGGTGCGGTCATGTCGCGGGCCGGACTCCGGCCAATTTTCGCCAGCTGTTGATGGCCAGGGCCACGACCAGCGATCCGGCCAGGATGGCCAGGACGAAGATCAGCCTCTGGTCGACCACCGGCAGCACGATCGGGCCGCCGTGGGGGGCGTGGTTCCCGACCCCGCCCAGCATGGCGATCACCCCGCCCAGCATCGAGCCGCAAATGATCACCGGGATGACGCGCACGGGATCGGCTGCGGCAAACGGGATGGCCCCTTCGGTGATGCCGATCATCCCCATCGCCAGGGCTGCATAGCCCGCCTCGCGCTCCTGTTCGCTCCAGAGCTTCTTGCCCAGCAGGGTGGCCAGCCCCAGGCCCAGGGGGGGGATGCAGATGGCGGTGGCGCAGGCCCCCATGATCGCGAAGTTTCCCTCCTTGATCATGGCCACGCCGAAAAAGAAGGCCACCTTGTTGACGGGGCCGCCCATGTCGAAGGCGATCATGGCCCCCAGCAGCGCCCCCAGCACCACCTGGTTGCCCGTACCCAGGGTGCGCAGCCAGAGGGTCAGGAATTCCATCAGGTGGCGGATGGGAGCGCCGATCACCAGCAGCATCACCAGCCCGACCGCCAGCGAGGAGACTACCGGGATGAACAGGATGGGCATCACCGGGCGCAGGGTGGGGGGGACCTTGATCCGTTTCAGGGCCATCACCACGTAGCCCGCCAGCAAACCGCCGACCAGGCCGCCCAGGAAGCCGGCGTTGATCTGGCTGGCCAGGTATCCGGCGACGAAGCCTGGCACCAGGCCGGGACGATCGGCCATGCCAAAAGCGATGTAGCCGGACAGGACCGGCACCAGCAGGGCAAAGGCTGCAGAGCCGATATCGAGGAGCAGTTTCAGGGTGGGGGATTGGGAGAAATCGGGGCCGGAGGGGCCCATCGGCGCCAGGGCGATGGCGGTGGCGATCAGGATGCCGCCGCAAGCGACGAAGGGGATGGCAAATGAAACCCCCGACAACAGATAACCCCGCAGTTTTGCCAGTGGCTGGTTCATCGCACGCTCCGGACCAAGGGAGGATTCTACCCCAGCCCCGCTGGCAGTTCAATCGAAAAAAACGGGAGAGAGGGGGCGAAGCGACGAGGCGGCGCCTTGACTTTTTGCCGGCCGCGGGCTACAAAGGGGGCGGCTGCGGCCCTTCCCGCGGCGGAGGTGGTCTGATGGACGCAGTGTTGCTGGCCCGGTTGCAGTTCGCCCTGACCGTGGGGTTTCACTTCCTGTTTCCGCCGACAACCCTCGCCCTGACCCTGTTCATCCTGGTTTTCGAGACCCGTTTTTTGCGTTACCGCCGGGAGATAGACCGGCAGATCTCTTCGTTCCTGATCCGGATCCTGGGGCTGGTCTTCGTTTTGGGCACCGCCACCGGGGTGGTGATGGAGTTCTCGTTCGGCAACAACTGGGCCCAGTACTCGCGGCTGGTGGGCGACATCTTCGGCCCGCCGCTGGCCGCCGAGGCGATCTTTGCCTTTTTTCTGGAATCGGTGTTTTTGGGGTTGCTGGTATTTGGCCGGGAACGGCTCTCCCCGAAGGCGTACTGGTTTTCCGCCCTGATGGTCGCCGTCGGCGCCCACTTGTCGGGGTTGTGGATCCTGATCGCCAATTCCTGGATGCAAACTCCGGCGGGATTTCGGCTGGAAAACGGCCGGGCGGTGCTCACCGATTTCTGGGCGGCGGTGTTGAACCCCTCGACCGTGGTCCGCTTCCTGCATACCATCCTGGCCAGCTGGATCACCGGGGCGCTGCTACTGGCCTCGATCGCCGCCTGGTACCTGCGCAAGGAGCGTCATATCGGGCATGCCGTGCCGATGCTCCGGGCTGCGCTGGTCGTGCTGCTGCTGGCGTCGCTCGCCCAACTCGGGGTCGGTCATGCCCATTCGGTGCAGGTGGCCAAAACCCAGCCGGCCAAGATGGCCGCCTTCGAGGCGTTGTGGCAGACCCGGGCCGGGGCTCCGCTGGCGCTATTCGCCATTCCCCACGAAAATACGGAAAAGAATTCGCTGTACATCGGCCTGCCGCGCATGCTCAGCCTGCTGGTGTTCGGCCGCAGCGACGCGGTGGTGGCCGGGCTCGACCAGTTTCCGAAAAGCGATCGCCCCCCGGTCGCCCTCTCTTTTGCCTCCTACCACATCATGGTGCTGCTGGGCTTCCTGTTCATCGCCATCGGCCTCTGGTACCTGCTGCTGGGCAGGTGGCGGTGGATTCCGCTCTCTTCGGGCTGGCTCCGCCTGTTGACCCTGGCCGCCCCGTTGGGCTACCTGGCCTGCGAGACCGGTTGGGTGGCGGCCGAGGTCGGCCGGCAACCCTGGGTGGTGTACAACGTGCTGCGCACCCGGGAGGCGATCTCGCTGGCCGTGCCCGCCTGGCAGGTATTGGCCTCACTGATCATGTTCACTTTGCTGTACGCGTTCTTGTTCTGGGTGTTTGTGCGGGTCCTGTTGCGGATCGTTCGCCTGGGGCCCGAAGTTTTGCCTGCCACCGGGTACTAGGAGGACGTCATGACCGATTCGGGCATCCTTCCCCAGGTCTGGTTCGTTTTGATCGGTGTCCTCTTCCTGGGCTACTCCCTGCTCGACGGGTTCGATCTGGGCATCGGCAGCCTGCTGCCGTACCTGGCCAAAACCGACCCGGAACGGCGGCAGTTGTTCCAGACCGTCGGCCCGTTCTGGGACGGCAACGAGGTCTGGCTGCTGACCGGTGGAGGGGCGCTGTTCGCCGCCTTCCCGCCGGCATACGCCACCGTGTTTTCCGGCTTCTACCTGGCGTTGATGCTGGTGTTGCTGGCCCTCATCCTGCGCGCCGTGTCGCTGGAGTTCTACCACTGGGACCCGGAACACAAACTGGTCTGGAGTTACGCTTTCGAATTCGGCTCGGCCGTTCCCTCGGTCTTGCTCGGGGTGGCGCTCGGCAACGTGATCGCGGGCATCCCCCTCAACCACCAGGGGGACTTTGTCGGCACCTTCTTCACCCTGCTCCGCCCCTACCCGCTGGCCATCGGCGGTTTGGGGCTATCTGCCATCCTGCTACAGGGGGCGACCTTCGCCGCCCTCAAGACCGACGGGGCGGTGCGCCAGCGGGCCCGAAAGATCGCTTCCTGGATGCCCTTGCCGTTGCTGGTCTTGCTGGCCGTCTCGGGCTGGCTCGGTTACCAATGGATGCCGGCTTCGTTCACCCGAGAAGCATCGTGGGCCGCCTGTTTGCTCGTGGTGCTGGGAGCTGCCATCACCCGGGTGGCCTCGCGACGGGAGAAGGACCTGCCGGCCTTTGCCGGATCCTGTCTGGCGTTTGTCGGGCTGTGGGGGCTGGCGGGGTCGGTGCTCTTTCCCGATCTGGTCCGCTCGCTGGGGCCCGGCCCGACGCTGACCCTGTTCAATTCCGCGGCGGGGCCATTGACCCTGCGGGTTTTGACGCTGATCGCCCTGATCGGCGTCCCCCTGGTGATCGGTTACACCGTCTACGCCTATCGGGTGTTCAGAGGGCGCAACCCCCTGCCCCCACCTTCCCCGGAGGAATCATGAACTGTCCCGCATGCGACCGTTATACCCCCGACGACAGTCCGAAGTGCGTGAATTGCGGAATCCTGGTCACCCCGCCCCCCCCCGCCGGCCTGGAGACGAGGATCGCCCCCCCGGCCCCCCTGCGTCCCCGGTCCCTCGGGTTGCTCCTGTCGATTGCCGGGATCGCCCTGGCCGTTGCCTTGTTCTTGCTGTTCCGTTCCCCGGGCGGGGGGCGGGCGGTTAACGCCCACCGCCCCGGCGAGGAGATCGAGATCGCCGGGTTCATCCCCGCCGGCAAGATGACGATCATCGATTTCTACAGCGAGTACTGCCCCCCGTGTCGCGAGATTTCGCCCAAGCTGGAGAAACTCGCCCAAAAGCGCCAGGACCTGGCCATTCTCAAGTTCGACATCAACCGGAAAGGGATCAAGGGGATCGACTGGGGGTCTCCGCTAGCCAGGCAGTACGGGTTGCTGTCGGTGCCTTCCTTCAAGGTCTTTAACGCAAAGGGGGAACTGCAGGCCGAAGGGCCCGAGGCCTTCACCCAGGTGGTCAACCTGCTCGTTCAGGAGAGACTCTGGTGAACATGAAATCGAGCCCTTCCTTGCTGGCCATCCGGACCACGGTCTTTCTGGAGTCGCCGATCGGCCCGCTGGCCATTTCCGGTGACGGGTTCGGCGTCCACCGCATCGATTTCGACCTCCCGGTGAGACCGGATCCGGCCGAGGTCCCCTCGCCGTTGCGACAGGCCCGGCAACAACTCGCCGAGTACCTGGAAAAAAAACGCCGCGAGTTTTCCCTGACCCTGGTTCTTGCCGGCACCCCTTTTCAGCATGCCGTGTGGGCGGCGCTCGCCCGCATCCCCTGCGGCGAGACCCGGACCTACGGCGAGATCGCCCAGGCAATCGGCAATCCCCAGGCTGCCCGGGCGGTGGGCGGCGCGGTGCACGCCAACCCGCTGTCGATCGTCATCCCCTGCCACCGGGTGATCGGCAAAGACGGGTCGATGACCGGCTTTGGCGGGGGGATCTGGCGCAAAGAGTGGCTGCTCGGTCACGAGCAAGTCTTCATGGGCGGTGCCTGACCTGGTTGCCTGGTCACTCTGCTGAATGGGGGGCGGGGGTTATTGTTTTTCTCAGGGGGCAACCCCTAAGGCAATCGGGTCAGAGGCCGTCACCGTCCCAAGGGGGCGCAGGCCTAGTCGTCGTCGCGGGGTGTGCACTCCCAACCGTCGATCAGGATCTCTTTGCCCGCATCGAGGAATTCTCTCGCTTGCTGGCTGTCCATGTGGTCGCTATCCTCGATGACCCCGGCCACAAAGAGCCGGTCCAGCTGGCAACCGAACACATCCAAGTCGGCCACCAAAACGCTCGTGTCGAGAAAGCCGAAATCGAAGCAGTGATCGAAGCTGAAAATGTAAGGGGCCGATACGGTCCCGTCGACCTTGAAGGATCCATCGTTGTAGTAACCGTAGATCAGGCCTTTCACAGTGCAGTCGCCAAGCACCTCGATGTGGGAGCCGCTTTTGTCGATATGGTTTGCGGCCAAATTGCCGATCACCAGGAGATGGGGCCCGAAGTTCATCTCCATTTGCAGCAAATCGCCCTCGATGGTGAGGTTTTTGGCAAAAACAAAGCCCAGGGTCTCGTCGTCCTGAAACGTGTCGAGCTCGAAGTCTCCGGAGATCACCTTGTCGTCCTGGAAAAAATATACCGTCGAATCCATCCCCCAATCGCGCAAGTGTTCCACCGCGATCGGGCAAATGGCTTCCAGTTCGGTTACCGTGACCCGGATCGAGCCTGCCAGTTCCTGCGGCTGGGGGTCGGGGGGCTCTGCGCCAAGCGGAGCGGTCAGGATGGCGAGCAGGGCGAGAAAGGCGAGCATCGAAAGGCCGCTGGATACCGTTCGGGACATGGCAATCCTCCAGATGATGGTTGCCGTCAGACTGGATCGGGCGATCCGAAGGGAAAGTTGGTGCGCCCGGAGAGATTCGAACTCCCAGCGCGCAGGTTCGAAGCCTACCGCTCTATCCATTGAGCTACGGGCGCATCGCCGGCGATTATAGCCCATCCCCCCCTCGCTGGCAATCCCATTCCGCTTTGCGGAGTGGTATACTGGGAGAACCCTCCGGGAGGTGATCCGGTGAAGCAGGACAAGACGATCAGACGAGCCGTGTACGCCGGCAGTTTCGACCCCCTGACCCGCGGCCATGTCTGGATGATCGAGCAGGCGGCGGGCATCTTTCACGAGCTGGTGGTGGCGGTCGGCATCAACCCTGACAAGAAGGCCGCTTTCTCGCTCGAGGAGCGGCTGGAGATGTTGCGGCGCTCCACCCGGCGCTTTGCCAACGTGCGCATCGACTCGTATGCCAACATGTTTCTGGTGCGTTTCGCCGAGAGCGTGGGGGCCAACTGCATCGTGCGCGGCATCCGCAACTCGGGCGACTACGAGTTCGAGCGCTCGATGCGGCAAACCAACGACGACCTGGGGCCCGGGGTGCTCACCGTGTTTTTGATGCCGCCACGAGGTATTTCCGAACTCAGTTCCAGCCTGGTCAAGGGGTTGATCGGCCCTGCGGGTTGGGAAAACGCCGTGGCCTCCTACGTGCCCGGGGCGGTGTTTGACCGGCTGCTGGAACGCAACCAGGGGTTGTTTTCTCGCCTGGAATCGTTGTGGCGGCGCCTCGGCCTGAGCTCCGATCCGCGGGAAGTCTACCGCTCGCTGCTGGCCCTCCACCTGATCCCCGAACGCTACTACCACACCATGGGTCACATCGCCGCCTGTCTGCGTGAACTCGATGGCAGCCGGGGCCAGGCCGTCGATGCCGATGCGATAGAGGCCGCCATCTGGTTCCACGACGCCGTCTACGTGCCGGGGCGTCACGACAACGAAGCGCAGAGCGCCGATCTGGCGGCCCGGGTGCTGGGCGAAGGGGGGCTGGATCCACAACGCATCGCTGCGGTAAGCCGATTCGTCCTGGCCACCGGCCACACCCGGTCGCTCCATAGCGCTGACGAGCAGCTGATCGCCGACATCGACCTGGCGGTGTTCGGCAAGGAGCCCTGGGAGTACCTGGAGTACGAGCAGGCGGTGCGCGACGAGTACGGTGCCATGCCCGAGCAGACTTTTTCCCGAGGCCGCCTGCACTTCCTGCAAGGGATTCTGGCCCGCCCCTCGATCTACTACACCCCGGGTTTCCAGGAGCGTTACGAGGCCCAGGCCCGGCGCAACCTGGAAGGCTCGCTGCCCCGCTGGGAAGACTGATCCGGGGGAGGATAGGTCAGGAAAAGTTATACAAATTTGGATTGCAATTCCAAATATGTATGATATATTGTAACCATGACCTATTATCCGCGCCGCATCGAATCCTTGATCCGCAAGTACCTGTCTGTATTCCCGGTCGTTGGCCTGAGCGGTCCCCGACAGTCGGGGAAATCGACCACGTTAAGACACCTGCTGGAGCCTGAGTACCGCTACATCACCCTCGATGACCCGGTAGTCGTCGAGTATTTTAACCAGGACCCGCGGGGATTCATGCGGGAGTATGACCGCAGGGTCATTTTCGACGAGGCGCAGAAGGTACCGGCCCTCTTCCCATACCTCAAACTGGCGGTCGACCAGAATCGGGACGATTACGGCCGGTTTGTGGTGACCGGTTCCAACCAGTTCAACTTGGTCCAATCGATTACCGAGTCGCTGGCCGGCAGGATCGGGTTGCTAACCCTTCTGCCGTTCGAGTATCGAGAGACACCCGCTGCCAGTCGAGATGGCCATCTCCTGCATGGGGGATATCCCGAGTTGATCCGCCGTCGGTACGAATCGGCCAATCTCTGGTACGGCGCCTACCTCAGCAACTACATCGAGCGGGATGTCCGCTCTCTGACCAACATCGGCAACCTCCATGATTTTCACCAGTTGGTGCTGTTGCTGGCCGCCCGGGTCTCCCAGGAACTGAACATGAGCACGTTGGCCCGGGAGATCGGTGTTTCGGTCAAAACAATCCAGTCCTGGATCTCGGTGCTGGAAGCGGGGCATATCGTGTTCCTGCTCCATCCGTACCATCACAACCTCGGCAAGCGACTGATCAAGCGTCCCAAGGTCTATTTCTACGATTCGGGATTGCTCTGCCATTGCGTGGGGATCGACCGGGAGGAAGTGTTGCGGAAAGGGCCGCTTGATGGACCGGTCTTCGAGAATTACGTCGTCGCCGAGGTGAAGAAGGGGATCTCCCACGAAGCGGTCGGGGCCGGGTTGTTTTTCTTTCGTTCCAACCTGGGGGATGAGTGCGACCTCATGATCGAGAACCGGTCGGCCGGGACACTGGAACTGGTGGAAATCAAGAGCAACGCCACGCCAAAGCCCAAGATGGTCGCACCGCTACGGAAAGTCCTCGCAATGGCAAAAGCGAACCCGGTTCCGCCGGTGACCGAGGTCGCCGGCAGGTTGGTCTATCGGGGCTTGGAGAGCGGTACTTTCGGGGGTGACATCCCCTTCATCGAGTACCGTGAGTTTCTCCTCGCGGGGATTCCCGCCCGGGGTTGAGCCCAGGCCCGGCGCCACCAGGAAGGTTCGCTGCCCCGCTGGGAAGATTGATCCGGGGATTGGAGGGATCCGTTTTTCTCGAAAAATGTATAAGGTATTGACAACCTTAAATTAAGGTTTTAGAATCCTAAATGTGATCGATGGAACGAACATAGAAAAGATATTTGTCGCCCTGGATCGGCAGATCCTTGCGACCGGGGGGAGTTCCATCTCTCTGGTTGTATGCGGCGGGACGGCCCTGGCGGAGCTGGGGCTGGTTTCGAGGTCGACCAAGGACGTCGACTTGCTGGGCAGGCTCGAAAATGGGGTGATCCGCAAGATGGGACGCTTCCCCGACTGGCTCGGCGAGGCCGCGGGGAGAGTCGCGATCGATTTCAACCTGCCGGCGGACTGGCTGAACCTCGGGCCGGAATCGCAACTGGACACGGGATTGCCCCAGGGGTTTTTGGAACGGCTTGTCAAGAAAACCTATGGCCGGCGTTTGATCGTTTGTTTCATCAGTCGCATCGATCAGATCCACTTCAAGCTGTACGCCTCACTGGACCGTGGCGGCTATCACGTGCAGGATCTCTTCGGGCTGGCGCCGACTCGCGCCGAACTTCTCGCGGCGGGGCGCTGGGTGTTGACCCAGGATGTCTCCGCCGGTTTCAGGACGATTCTGGTCTCGTTTCTAGCGCAGCATGGCCATGAAGAACTCGTCGGAAAGCTTTAGACAAGCACTGCGGGAGAGTTTCCTGGAGCTGCTGTGGCGGCAATGGTGCGCTTTGGGGGTCGCCTCTCACGGTCCCGAAGCGGTGTCGCCGATCGACCTCGAGGCCCTGATCCTGGCTACGGCCATGGCTGCCGGGCAGGATCGCCGGCTTTGGGATGCGGCGCTGCTTTGGCTGTCGCGCGGCCGTGAATGGGTAAACGGGGCAAGGCTCAAACGCATGGCTGTGCCGTTCACCTCTCCCGATGAGTGGCTGAAGCGCCCGCTGATCGACCAGGACCGGTGGAACCAGGTCGGCGCCGTACTCGAGCCCACGGCTATGTACCGTCGGGCGGCGGCGGGCAATCGCCGGGCCGATCGCGTCCTCTCGCCGCCAAGCCTGCGCCGGCCACCGATGCTGCAGCTTTTCCTGCGCGGCGTTTTCGGCGTCAATGCCCGGGCCGAACTGATCCTGTTCCTGCTGGCTGCTGGTGAGGGCAACTCCAATCAGATCGCCAGGGAGACCCATTACGACCAAAAGAACGTCTATGTGATCCTGGAGCATTGGGCCGAGGCTGGGTTCGCTAGCAAGGAGAAGCGGGGCAATCAGAACCTGTACTCGCTGAAGCCGGGCGGCGCGTTTTCCCTGGCGGGGGGGATCGATCCGAAATTCTGGCGCTGGGAGCCCTTCTTCCTGGCCTTTGGTCGCCTCCACGTCGCCGCTCATGCCGATCCCTGGAAAGATGACGCGTATTTACTCTCGTCGCTTTTCCGGGGCCTGCGCGGGGACATTGCCCCGTTCGCCAGGGCAGCAGGTATCACCTTGCCAGATCCGCAACTTTTTTTGGGGGAGGAGTTCTTCGCCCCGATGGCCGAGTGGCTGCCCAGGATCCCGGAGCATTTTTAGGGACGCTTTTCGGCAACTCCAATTCGCTGGTCTCTTTCGGTTGATCGATTCGGGAACCGTATCGATGGGGGGAGCGTCCCCGCCGAAATTGCCAGGGGGGCGGGAATGTGGTAAGGTAAACGAAAGTCCAGAGGGAAGCCAACTCCATGAACGTCGTTTTGAAAAAACTCGAATTACACGGTTTCAAGTCGTTTCCCGACAAGACCGTGGTTCAGCTCCACCCCGGCATCACCGCCATCATCGGCCCCAACGGGTGCGGCAAGAGCAACGTCGTCGACGCGGTGCTGTGGGTGCTCGGCGAGCAGCGCATCAAGAACCTGCGCGGCGAAAACACCGAAGACCTGATCTTCAACGGCAGCTCGGGCAAGAAGCCGCTGGCCATGACCGAGGTGGGGGCCACGTTTTCCTCGGAGAACGGCGATACCTCGATCGCCCGGCGCTTCTTCCGCAACGGCGAGGGCAAGTACATCCTCAACGACAAGTTCTGCCGGGGCAAAGACGTCCAGGATACCCTGTTCGAGATGGGGATCGGCGAGAAGACCTACTTCATCTTCGAGCAGGGCAGCGTCGAGAAGATGGTGTCGCTCAAGCCCAGCGAGCGCCGGGTGCTGATCGAAGAGGCGGCGGGGATCGTGCAGTACCTCGAGCGCAAGCGCGAGACGGCGGGCAAGCTGGTAGCCGCCCAGCAGAATCTCGACAGCCTCGATGCCGTGATGGCCGACAAGACCGCCCGCCTGCGTGAACTCAAAAACCAGGTGCAGTACGCCCAGCGCTTCCGCAAGCTCAAGGGCGACCGTGGCGACCTGCTCAAGGCGCTGCTCTGCCGCAAGCACCTCCGGCTCCAGGAGGCCTTCGCCCGCGCCGCCGCGGTGGTGGAGCGGGGCGGAGAGGCCGAGGCCGCCCTTTCCGGTGAGATCGCTGCCCTGGAGAAGGCGGTGATCGAGGGCGAGCAGCAGCGCTGGGAGACCGAGCGCCGGCTGAAGTCCGCGCAGCAGGAGGTGTTCGAGGTCAACAGCCGCATCCTCTCGGCCCAGAAGGAGCGGGAGAAGGCAGCGCAGCGCATCGAGTTCATCGAACAACGGCAGAAGCAGCTCGCCCTCCAGGGGACCGCCGGTGCCGGCGAAAAAAAAACGCTGGAAGGCGAGGAAAAGACTTTGCTTGCCGAGTGTGGCAAACTTGAAGAAGAATTGGCCGGGCGGCGCTCTGCTTCCGATGCGCAGCGCCGCGAACTCGCCGGAGCCGAGACCGGCTGGAACGATCTGGGGCGTCGCGACGGGGAGCTCAAGAAACGGGCTTTTGCCCTTGCCGGGGAACTTGCCCAGCAGCGCAACCTGCGCACCCAGGCCGAGCGAGATCTCCTCCGCATCGAGCAGCAAAACCTGAGCAAGAAGGGGCTGCTTGCAGACCTCGACAAGCAGCGCCTGGAGGCGGGGGTGGAGGGGCTGGCCGCCGAAGCCGAGAGCGCGGCAGAGCGCCAGCAGGTGCTCGAACAGGCCCGCGACGAAGCGCGCGGGCTTCTCGAAGAGGCCCGTGTCGGTGCCGAGGAGACGACCCGCAAGGTGCGTTCGCTGCGCTCGGAGATCGACAACCTGGCCCGGCAGCGGCAGAAGTACCAGGAGATCCGCCGCAAGCTGGAGGGGGGGGGCGACCAATCGGTCGAGGCGCCCAGCGAGGGACGGCTGGCCGACTGGGTCGAGGCAGACCCGGCCCGCTTCAAGTTGCTGGAGATGTTCTACCGCGACGAGATGGACGCCCCGCTGGTTTCCGATGCGGGGCAATTGCGGCAGCTCAGTGGCGAGCGCCTGATGGTCAAGGGCGGTCCGCGCGGCACGGTGCCGGTGGGGGTTTCCGGCGAGCCCGGGTTCACCGCCCGGATCCACGAATCGTTCCAGTTGCGTTGCGAGGAGTGGCGGTCCAGCTACCGGGACGGCGCGATCGCCGCCGATTTGCCGTCGGCGCTGCGCATCGCCGCCACCCACGGAATCGACGTGATCACCGAGGCGGGAGAGCTGGTGCTGGCCAGCGGCGTGGTTTGCCGGGGGCGGGAGCGCGGTTTGCTCGAGGTCTCCCACGAGATTCAGCTCATCGACCGCACCGTCGCCGAAGCGGAGCAGAAGCTGGTGGTGTTGGAGAGCCGCGCCGCGGACGAAGCGGAAGCGCTGGTGCCCCTGACGGCAGCCTTCGACGAGGCTTCCCGGCAGGCCGGCGCCGCTCGGGAGGCGGGCATTGCCCTCTCCTCGCGGTTGGAGACCCAACGCCGCAACGAGGGGCGCGTGGCCGCCCGGGTCACCGCCGTGAACGCCGAACTGGCCGCCCTGACCCGCGAAGAGGAGAGTTTACGGGTCCGGCTGGCCGCAGTGACCGAGCGGATCGCCCAGCTCGAACGGGGGGAGGGGGACCTGAACCGCGAGCGCGAAACGCTGGGGGCCGAGATGGCCGCAGCCGCCGGTGGGCGCGCCGAACACGAACGCCGCCGGTTGGAGATCGATAGCGCCCTGGCCCTGCTGTCCGAGCAGATCAAATCCCGCTCCCAGGCCGCCCGCGACCTGCGGGGGCGGATCGAGCGCCTGGACCGGGCCGCCGTCGCCGCCAAAGCCGAGGCGGATGGGCTCGCCCGCGAAGAGGGCGAGGCCCGAACCCGCATGGCCTCGCTGGGCGAGGATTCCAACCACGGCGGCGAGCAGAAGAAGGCACTGGAAGCCGAGATATGGAAGCTCGAGGAGACCTCGAACCGGGTGGCGGCATCACTCAAGCAGAAGCAGGAACTCCTTTCCGGCCAGCGGCGTCAGCTGGACGGGGTGCGCCAGGAAAAGGGGCGGGGCGAGATCGACCTGACCGCGGTGAAGAAGGACTTGCACCAGCTCCAGGAGGTCGCTCTGCAGGAACTCGGCGTTGAACTGGCGGCCATCCAGCCGGGCGAGGGCGAGTGGGCCGGGCAATCGGAGCAGGAGCTGGAGCTCGGGGCCGCCGAGATGGGCGACCGGCTGGAGAAGATGCGCGAAAGCGACCGGCTGAGCTTTTCGGCCGAAAAAGAGTTCGAGTTGCTGGAAAAGGACTTCCAGTTCCAGGAATCGCAGCGCGGCGACATCCTCCGTTCGATCGGCGACATGAACGAGGCCATCGAGCGCATCGACCGCGAGTCCCGCCAGAGTTTCTCGGAAGCTTTCGCCAAGATCCGCGCCAGTTTCGTGCGCAACTTCGAGATCCTGTTCGAGGGCGGTTCGGCCGAACTGACGCTGTCGGGCAGCGAGAACGTGCTCGAATCGGGGCTGGAGATCGAGGCCCAACCTCCTGGCAAGAAGCTTCAGAGCATGAGGCTGCTGTCGGGCGGAGAGAAGACCCTGACCTCGCTGGCCTTCCTGTTCGCCCTGTTCGAGTACAAACCCTCGCCGTTCTGCGTGTTCGACGAGGTCGATGCTT
>CAZTNO010000009.1:0-23946 GCA_964614865.1 uncultured Clostridia bacterium | reverse complement strand
CCTCTCGACCGATGGCTTGCGCGGCTCAACCTATTCGCCCGAGGACGGCTCCGCCGAGCCGCTGATGGCCTTGAACGCCTTCTACTTCAAGAGCGTGGCCGCCGGGGCCGAATACCGGTTCCGGGAGAAGGTCACCGCTTTCCGCAGCGGCAACAAAAAAATCTCCACGGTGATCACCGACCGGGGCGAGTACCCCTGCGGCCAGGTGATCAATGCCGCCGGCAACGGTGCGCGCGAGATCGCCCGTCTGGCGGGGCTCGACGTGCCGGTCGAACCCGACAACCACGAGGGGGCGATCACCGAACCGGTGAAGCCGTTCTTTGGGCCCATGGTGGTCGACATCCGGCCCGAGCCGGGATCGGCCAACTACTACTTCTACCAGAACCACGAAGGGCAGGTGGTGTTCTGCATCACCCCCGACCCGCCGATTCTGGGCATCCAGCCCGAGGCCACCTCGGTGTTTTTCCCCCAGGTGGCGGCCCGCATGGTGAAACTCTACCCGAGGCTGGCTTCGCTGCGGGTGCGGCGTTCCTGGCGCGGCCAGTACCCGATGACTCCCGACGGGTTCCCGATCGTCGGTCGGGCAACCGAGGTCGGCAACTACATCCACGCGGTCGGCATGTGCGGCCAGGGTTACATGCTGGGGCCCGGTTTGGGCGAATTGCTGACCCGCATGGTGACCGGCAACGAGACCGAAGACGACGGGCGGATCCTGCAGAGTTTTCTCCCCACCCGGCAGTTCTCGGGGGTCGAAGCGCTCAAGTAGGGGCGACCCGCTGGGTCGTCCTTGCCCCCGTTAGGTCGCTTTTCAGCTGAACGGGCCGGTGGCGATCAGGCGGTTCATCTCTTCGCGCGAGTCGGTGCGCACGTAGAACAGGGTCCGCCCACTGCCGCAAAGCAGGAAGAAGCCCTTATCACCGCGGGCGGCCAGAAAGGACCGGCCGTCCTGTTCTGCCGGGGCGAACTGGATCGAGAAAAGCTTTTCCAGGCTGCGGCGAAAGTCGGCGGCAACCCGGGACGCGATCTGCTCGTCTTCCCACAGCGACTTCCACACCAGACAGGTTTCCTTGCCATGACGAAAGATCACGTAGCGGTCGCTGCTCCAGCCCTGCGCCGGATCGAGCGAGGGGTTCTCGGGTCGGAGCAGGGTGTTGAGGTAGTATTCGCCGATCACCCCTTCGTGGTAGGGGGCAAAGTCGGGTGGGCGGTAGGCGATGTCGATCGCCGGCGGGCGCTCGTTGGCAAAGTAGGTCTCGGGATGGAGCACCTGCTTGGAGGAGACGGGGGGGCGGCGGAAGATGTCGAGTACGCGCTTCTGCCCCCGTTTGGCGATCACCCGGCTGACGAACTTGAACCCCTCGGTGTAGGGCATCACCAGCTGGTGGCGCAGGATCTGCGGCGCCCCCGACAGCGAAGGGCTGGCTTGCGGTGCGAGCGAAAGGATGACCTCGGGATTGAACGAATCGACGATCACCCCGGGGTCGAACCCGGTCTGGGCGATCATCACGTGGGTGGCGTCGCCTTCGATGGCGGCCAGCACGGCCAGGCGCCGGTCGTCGAAGTCGGAGACCTCGCCCAGCATTTTTCCCAGCGGGAAGTGCTGGTCGACCAGGGCGTGACGAAGCTCGTGCACCAAGGCCATCGAGTTGACCGCGTCGATGCTGCGGAACTCCTCGAGGCAGAGGAGCTCTTTGGTTTTCTCGTTGTAGAGCCCGCCGACGTTTTCCAGGATGATCTGCCGGCGCAACTTGGGCAAGTCGATTTTGCCGGCAAAGCCCATCCACTCCAGGAAGGTCTCTTCCCGGCGGGCCAGCTCCGCGGGGTATTCGCTTTCAAACAGGGTGAGCAGGTAGCTTTTCATCTCCTCGCGGGTCAGGTAACGCGCCGGGACATCGCGCAGGAAAGAAAGCTTCCCTGGCTTGACCACGATGGCCTTCAGGTCGTCGATTGTCGGATTGCCAGGTCGGAGCAGCAGGACCCCACCGGAGAGCAGGGCGAGCCCGAGCATGCAAACCAGGGCTTTGCGGCGGCGGGGGGGACGGCTAGCGGGAAACACCGCGGCTACTCGATGCGGCCGAAGCGGGCGAAAGGCCAGTAGCGGATCATGGCCCGGCCGAAGATGTACTTGCCCGGCACCGGGCCGAACACCCGCGAGTCGCGCGAGGTGTCGCGCCGGTCGCCCATGACGAAGTAGTGCCCTTTGGGGATCAACAGGGCGGGGAAATCCACCGGGGCGGCGGCGGTCATCTCGGGCCGGAAGGGTTCCTTGAGAGGTTTGTCGTCGATGAGCACCATCCCCTTGCGGATCTCCACCGTCTCTTCGGGCAGGGCGATCACCCGCTTGATCACCGACTTGTGCGGTTCGTCGGGTTTGTACAGAACCACCAGTTCGAAGCGCTCGAACGGCTTCTTCTCCAGAAACAACTTGGAGATCAGGATGCGGTCACCCTCCTCGAGCAGCGGTTCCATCGAGTTTCCCTCGATGCGGAACGCCGACACCACGTAGTTGATCAGGAAGAAGGCGAGCAGGGCGGCGATCAGGATGTCGATCAGGACGATTTTCCAGAAACGGCCGGCATGGGAGTTGGTCATTGGCCTGATTGTACCTTCGGGTTTGCCGGACTGTCAAGCGCAGGTTCGCCTCCGTCCGCCTTGATTTTTGCCGGGGCTTTGCCTACAATGGGGCGGTACCCCGCCGGCTTGGGTTCAGGGCCTTGGCGGGCCGCCACATTTCACCCGAGAAGGAGGTTGCCATGGTTTCTCCCGCCCAGGAATCCCGAGACCTGATCGCCCAGTGGGCTTTCGACGCCCGCCCCATCCTCGGCCGTTTCCACCTCTGGCTGGAAAACGTCGAGATCACCTGGGTCCGAGGCGAGCCGGCGCGCGAGTTCACCTCCGACATTTCGTTCATGGAAGGGGGGATGGAGCGGCTGTTTGCCATCACCGGAGCGGTGACCGCCCTGGGCACCCGACTGTTCGGTCGCTACGGAGCCGGCAAGGGGCTCGACAAGTCGGGACTCAACCAGGCCAAGAAAGAGGCCGATGCCATCTCGGCTTACGCCATGAGCGAAAGCCTGTGGTACCTCTCCCGCCAGTTGCCGGAAAACCACGCCATCATGGTCTGCATGGGCGAGGGGTTGATGCCCAAGGCGGGCGAGACGCCCGAAATGGGCTCCAATCCCCAGCTCGGTTTCGGCCGGGTCTACGCCCGTCCGGCGGTGGCCCGCTGGCTCGACCGCAAGGTGGTCAAGTTGCTCAACCACCCGGGCTACGGCTGGGAAGAGTTCTACCGCGACACCAAGACGGCGGGCATCACCATCTGGGGGGCGGCCATCGACACCCTGGAAAACACCTCGCGCTTCTCCAAAGGCTCCGAAACGGGGCCGATGACCGTCCTTCATCTGTTCGACCAGCCGCTGGCCATCACCCGCCCCTACGAGGGCTACATGGGCAACCTGTTCCTGCCCCGCGAAGTCGCCGCCCGGGCCGCCGCCGAGTCGATCCTCCTCTCGTTTCGCACCCCCCGCCAGCAGGTGATGCGCGCCATCCGCATGGCCTATCCCGACATCACCCCCGACCGCGTCCACGTCTGGACCCTGGGCGGGAAGAGCCGTTCGATGCGCATCGGCGAGCTGTGGCGGGAGTGGACCGACCTCGGTGCCCACATCGTCGAAGAGGGCTTCCCCCTGCCGACGGGCTTGCCTGCCTTCACCGAATCGGGTACCTACGCCCCGACCTTCCACATCGGCCCCTACGAGCAGGACGGGGAGCGCCACCTCTTCCTGTGCGACGGCTACGCCGCCTCGGCCGAGGCCATCCAGGCCGCCAGCCTGGCTCCGATGCTCGGTCTGGTCGCCTACATCTGTCCGTTCACCTCGACCTTCGAGGTGCCCTATCACCGCGAGCGACTGGTGATGGGGCTCGATCCCGCTGCCAAGGATTTTGCCAGCCAGCTGGGCTCGGCGCTGGGCCGGGAAGCCGATGACGCCACCGTCGCCCGCTTCCGGGAAATGATCGAGGACGCCCGCGAGGCCGGCATTCCGGTCGACAAACCGTCGGTGGAGGCGGGCGATTTCTTTCCCGAAAAGAAGTGGGACGTGCTGGCGGTGTCGGGCTACATGTGCCCCGACCCCTACTCGGGCGCTCCCGGGGTGGAAGAGGTCTCCCCCGGCCTCTACCGGGTCACGGTGCGGCTGGCCAGCTCTCGCGGCGACAAGCGCATCACCTTCACCATGCGGTTGATGGAAACCCTGGAGCAGAGCTGGCTGGTGTTCAACCCGTTGCTCAGCCGCTTCATGGGGGGCGAAGACTACCGCCACCGGCCGGTGCGCATCTCCGACTCGGGGCGTATCCGCAACGAGCTTCAGACCCTGTGTTCCGAGGCGCTGGAGTTCCCTCAGCAAGACCACATCCGGGTGCACTTCGACCGCATCCCCCCCGAGGTGATTCCCCCCGCATCCCAGGTCAAGCTGCTGGAGATCCTGCGCTGGTACAAGGAACACCACCCGTTGTGGTTCGCCTGGCTCGACATCGACGCCCCGGAGGTAAAAGAATGAAACAATTCGTCTGCGCCCTGATACTGACCCTCCTGGTCACGGCGGCGGCTCCGGCCGCCGGGGAGTTGAATCCGATGGAAAAGAAGTTCTCCGCCCTGCTGACCGAGGTGATCGGCGAAATCGAACCGCTCAGCAAGGCGGTGGCCCTGGCTCAGTTCGAGGCCTCGGTGTCGGGTAAAGAAGCCGACTACGAAAAATCTTCCGCCTTGCAACTCGAATTGCGCAAGCGACAGTCCGACCCGGTCCGCTTCAACAAACTCAGGCAGTTCCGCGAATCGGGCAAGATCGGCGACCCGCTGCTGCGCAGGCAACTCGACCTGCTCCACCTGGCCTTCCTCGGCAATCAAGTCGACGGCAAGCTGCTTCAGGAGCTGGTGGAGCGGCAGACGGCGATCGAGCAGAAGTTCAACACCTTCCGGGCCCGGATCGGCGACCGCGTCCTCTCCGACAACGAAGTGGAATCGATTCTGAAGACCTCCCTGGACGGCAAGGAACTGGAAGCCGCCTGGAAGGCCAGCAAAGAGATCGGAAAAACCGTCGCGGCCGACATGGTGGCGCTGGCCAAAGCCCGCAACCGCATGGCCAAGTCGCTGGGTTTTGCCGATTTCTACGAAATGCAACTCAAACTCGCCGAGCAGGATCCGGCGGACATCGTCGCCCTGTTCGACGAACTCGACCAGCTGACCGGCGACGCCTACCGTAAACTCAAGCAAATGATGGACGCGGGGTTGGCGGCCCGGTTGAAGATCGAGCCGGGGGAACTGCGCCCCTGGCACTACCAGAACCGCTTTTTCCAGGAGGCCCCGGCCGTCTATCCGGTGGACCTCGATTCGTTTTACCGGGGGCGGGACCTGGTTTCGGTTACCCGCCAGTACTTTGGCGCCATCGGCCTGCCGGTGGAGGGGGTCCTCAAGGGGAGCGACCTGTTCGAGAAGCCGGGCAAATACCAGCACGCATTCTCGACCGACATCGACCGCAAAGGCGACGTGCGCATCCTGTGCAGCCTGAAACCAAACTACAGCTGGATGAACACGCTGCTGCACGAGCTGGGGCACGGGGTCTACTCGCGCTACTCCGACCCGGCCTTGCCCTGGCTGCTCCGTGACGCAGCAAACCAGTTCACCACCGAGGCCGTGGCCATGTTTTTCGGTCGGCTGGCGGCCAATCCGCGCTGGCTCGAAGAGGAACTCGGCGTGCCGAAAACCGAGATCAGCAAGGTGGAGGCGGGGTGTGCCCTGACCCAGCAGCTCGAACAACTGGTTTTTTCGCGCTGGGCGCAGGTGATGGTGCGCTTCGAGCGGGCCATGTACGCCAATCCCGACCAGGATCTGGGCAAGCTCTGGTGGGACCTGGTCGAGAAGTACCAGGGGCTCACCCGCCCGGAAAACCGCAACGAGCCCGACTGGGCCGCCAAGATCCACATCGCCCTCTATCCCGTGTACTACCACAACTACCTGATGGGCGAACTACTGGCCTCGCAGTTCGCGGCCGCCCTGGGCAAAGAGCTCGACCCCGGTCAGAGCCCGTTTCGCCTCTCGTTTGCCCGGGATCCCCGCATCGGTTCCTTTTTCATCGACCGCGTGTTCCGCCCCGGAATGGCCTTGCCCTGGCCCGAGATGATCCGCCGGGCCACCGGTGAGAAACTGACCGCGGCCCACTACGCCAAGCAATTCATCGGTTCGAAGTAGGGGAGGTCGATCGACGTCGCCTCTGGCCCTTAAACCTTTGCTTCTGAGAAGGGCCAGAAGTGGTCGATCACCCGCATATCCCGACGCAAGGGGTGGGCGAGGCGCATTGCGCCATGCAGGTAGTCTTTTGCCTCTCGCACCGCATCTGCCAGCGATAACCCCCGGGCCAGGAAGGCGGCGATGGCAGCCGACAGCGTGCAGCCCGATCCGTGGGTGTTGACCCCCTCGATCCGCGCCGCCCGTAGCACGGTCTGGCTGCTCCCGCAGCACAGCACGTCGATCGCCTCGCCCGGCAGGTGCCCCCCCTTCATCAGCACGCTCACCCCGTACCGGCGGGCCAGGCGTTCGCCCGCCCGCGGCAGGTCGTTAGCGTGGGCGATCGATTCGCCCAGCAGGTACTCGGCTTCGGGCAGGTTGGGGGTGAGCAGGGTGGCCAGCGGGAACAGCTTTTCCTGAAGGAGGCGGATGGCATCGTCTTCGATCAGGCGGCTCCCCGAGGTGGCTACGAACACCGGATCGACCACCAGCGGAAGCTGGGGCTGCTGCCGGGCCAGGATCGTTGCCACGGCCCCGATGATTTCCGCCGAAAAGAGCATGCCGGTTTTGGCCGCCCGTACCGGGAAGCCGGAGAGCACCTGGGCGAGTTGGGCCTCGACCACGGCGGGGGAGATCGCCTGGATGGCGGATACCCCCTCGAGGTTCTGGGCGGTGACGGCGGCAATCACGCTGGCGCCGTAGACCCCCAGGGCCGAGAAGGTCTTCAGGTCGGCCTGGATGCCGGCGCCGCCACCCGAGTCGGAGCCGGCGATGGTGAGGACTACGGTGTGTTTGAGCATATCCGAATTATAAGAGTTGTCCGCTCGCCGGGTCAAGAATTGGATTTGTGTTGACGATGCGATCACAGCGTGTTATATAACTGGTGAAATGCTTTCCAGGAGAGAGGATTGAACCGGAAGGAGGAATGCTCATGTTGACCAGAGAGAACAAGATGAGGTCTGGAACCGTCAAGCGGCGTACGGGGAAAACCGTCAACCTGAACATCCGGACCGACAAGGAACTGAAGGAATCGGTCGGAGCCATCCTGCACGAACTCGGCCTGAACCATTCGTCGGTGGTGAATTTGCTTTATCGGCAGATCCAGATGCGCAAGGAGATCCCCTTCAACATCAAAATCCCGAATGAAGCAACCCGGGTGGCGATCCAAGAATTGGAAAACGGGGAAAAACCAAATATTTACAAGAATTCGGACGAATTGTTTGCAGATATAGGTGTTTGATTGCTGGCGTTGAAGTCATCGACCCAGTTCAAGAAGGACGTCAAGAAACTTTCCAGATCGGGTTGTTCTAAAGGGAGATACCGGGGTGGCGGAGCCAGGGAGGCGCCTGCTGCGTCTGCCGTGCCAAATCCTCAGGACGATAAGGGGCCGGTAGCGCCGCTCCGTCGCTAACTTGGCCATGGCGATGAGCTTGTGAATAATAATGCAGGCAAAAGTAGTCGCAACGACTTGATTGTAGTATGATTGGGTTGGAGTTGCCCATGCCCAAGACAATCACGCTCCGGTTGGACGAAAGTTCATACGCGCTGTTCAAGTCGGCCGCTCAGGCCGAGAAGCGTACCATCTCCAACTTCATCGAATACGCAGCCCTGCACTTCCTGAGTGGGGATGCTTACGTCTCCGACGAGGAGATGCAGGAGATCCTGGAAGACTCCGCCCTGCTCGATGAGCTTGCCCGGGCGAAACGAGAGGCGCAGGCAGGGAAGATCAACCTTGTCCCTTGAGTTCCGCATCGCCGAAACCGATACTTTTCGCACCACCATCGCCGGATCGCATTTTCGCAAGGTCTATGAGAAGATCCACAGCTACGTCTACCCGCAGCTGCGGGAGAATCCGTTTTTTGGCCGCAACATCAAGCGCCTGAAGGGGAGTCTGAGCGACACTTACCGCTACCGGATCGGCGATTACCGCCTGTTCTACTCTATTTCGGCCGGCGAGGTTTTGGTGCTGATCCTGACCATCGACCATCGCCAGGGCGCTTACAAGAAGAGATGACCGTCGTCACTCACCCTTTGTGCGCGACGGGGGCGGTGGGCAGCTGGCGAGGGGGATCGGGGAACCCGCTTCTCTGCCGGATTGAATTCTCCCCGCCAGTGCTTGAAATCGAATTTGGCCTGGGGTACGATCGGGACATGGGCAAAGGGAGTAACCCTCCAGCAACAAGCGATTCCACGTCGGGGGCTGAAGCCAATGTCCCCCGCTGAGTTCGTGCTTCCATCTTCGGAGCAGGTGGGTGAAGCGCTCCGGGGGCAACGTCCCCCCCGGCAAGGGCGAGTGCTCATCGTGGAGAGCCACCCGGATCGGGCGGCCATTCTCAGGGCCGCCTTCGCGGAGGCTGGCTGGGAGGTCGCCACGGCAAAGACCTTGTCTGAAGCCCGCACGGCCTTTTCTCGGGAGGCCTGCGACGTCGCGCTCCTCGACCACCTCCTCGCCGATGGGCCCGGGGATTCCCTGCTGGCCCCTTTTCTTCTCGAGCGCCCCGATTGCCTCTGCCTGATGATGACCGACGATCCGCAGCCGGCACAGATCCTCGACTGGACCCGCCGGGGGGCGACCGACTGCCTGCCAAAGCCCGTCGATCCCCGTCTCGTGCTGGAGCGTTGTCACCGAGCGCGGAGTGAGCGAAGGGTCCTGGCGCTGGAGGGGCAGCTGGACGAATTGGCCAGTCGGTTGCAGGTGGGCGAACAACGGCTGCAGGCCATTCTGGACCATTCCCCGAACGTGGCGGTGCAGATGTACGATGGCAATGGAAGGGTCACCTACTGGAACCCGGCCGCCGAAACCCTGTACGGCTGGAAAACCGGCGAGGTGATGGGGCGTACGCTCGACGACTTCCTCCTCGGGCCCGAGGAGTTTGCCGAGTTTCGCCATGTATTTGCGGATTGCGCCCGCACCGGGCAACCCTACGGCCCTTACGAGATCTTGACGCAGCGCAAGGACGGCAGCGAAGCCTGGGTGCTCGCCACCACCTTCGCCATTCCGTCGGCGGGGGGGGAGCCTGCCTTCGTCTGCATGGACGTGGATGTCACCAAGCTCAAACTCGCCCAGGCCGACGCGCAGGCCAAGCACGAGGAACTCCGCCGCCGCCAGGAAGAGCTCAAAACGCTCCTCCGTTTTCAGGAACACATGCTCGACGCCACCTGCGTCTGGGTCGACACCCTCGACATGGCGGGTCGGGTGACTCTCTGGAACCGCGCGGCAGAGGCCATTTCCGGATACTCGCGCGAGGAGGTTCTGGGAAACGCGAGGATCTGGGAGTGGCTCTATCCCGATCCCGCTTATCGCCAGGAGGTGTTTGCCCGGGCCGAGGACATCCTCCGGGAGGGGGATCAGGTGGAGGGATTTGAGAACACCATCCGCCACAAAGATGGCCAGAACAGGATCGTCTCCTGGTATTCCAATTCCATGAGCGATGCGGGTGGAGCGCCGATGGGCAGCATCGCCCTGGGCATCGACGTCACCGAGCGCAAAGAACAGGCTTTGCAGATTCAGCGGGAGCGGGAGTGGTCGGCCAACCTGCTGAAACTCGCCCCCGACCTGGTGCTGGGGCTCGGGGAAGGGGGCCAGATCCTGTTGTTCAACCAGTTCGCCGAAACCCTCACGGGCTACAAGGCCGGGGAGGTGTTGGGACAGTCGTGGATCGACCGCTTCATCGCCGAGGAAGAACGCGAGACCGTCCGGGCCGTCTGGCAAGACATCGTCAACCACCAGCGGACCTCTCACCGGCACGAGAACCGGATCGTGACCCGCTCCGGCGAGGAGCGCCTGATCCGCTGGAACAACACCTTCATCTCCGAGGCGGGCAACTTCCGGATGGTGCTCTCGATCGGTGAAGACGTCACCGAGACCCGCCGGGCCGAGGAAAAACGCCTCGAACTGGAGCGGCGCATGCTCCATTCGCAGAAACTGGAAAGCCTGGGGGTGCTGGCGGGGGGGATCGCCCACGATTTCAACAACCTGCTCATGGCCATGCTGGGGAATCTGGAGCTGGCCATGCTCGACCTCTCGCCGCTCTCCAGGGCCCGCGCCCCCCTCGACCAGATCGAGAGCATCGTCCATCGGGCCGCGGATCTCACCCGGCAAATGCTCGCCTATTCGGGGCGAGGCGCCTTCCAGGTGCAACCCATGGACCTCAACGCCCTGGTGAAAGAGAACGTCCACCTGTTCCGGGCGGTGGTCTCCCGCAGCATCGCTTTCCAGCTGGAGCTCACCCCCGATCCGGCCTGGATCCACGCCGACCCTGGCCAGATCCAGCAGGTGATCATGAATCTGGTGAGCAACGCCTCGGAAGCCATCGGCAACCAGACCGGAGTGGTGACCCTCTCCACGTGCCGGCGTTTCGTCGAGGCCGGAGATCTGGCCCTGAGCCGCTGTAGCGAAATTCCCCCTCCCGGGAGTTACGTGGAGCTTCAAGTGACCGATACCGGGTGCGGGATGGACGCCGAGGTTCTCCGGCGGATTTTCGATCCGTTCTTCACCACCAAGTTCACCGGTCGAGGTCTCGGGATGAGCGCCATCCTGGGCATTGTCCAGGGACACCACGGGGCCATCCTGATGGACAGCGCCCCCGGCCGGGGGACCGACATCCGGGTCCTCCTGCCGGTGCTCGCCGATTCTCCGGAAGGGGGCGTTTTGCCCACCGGGGCCTCTAAAAGCCCTTCGGTTCCGGAAAGGGGGGAGGCGGGCCGTGGCACGATTCTGCTGGTGGACGACGAGGAGGTCTTGCGCGAGATGGGGGCGGTACTGCTGGAGCGGTTGGGGTATCGGTCGCTCACCGCAGCCGACGGGTTCCAGGCCCTGGCCATCCTGAAGCAACCCCCCGCGGGGCTGGTGGGGATCATTCTGGATTTGACCATGCCCGGCCTGGATGGGCTGGGCACCCTGGAGGCCCTGCGCAAAGACCATCCCGACCTGCCCGTCCTCCTGTGCAGCGGGTACGACCGGGACGAGACCCTGGCCAAGGTGTCCGACATTCGCCAGGTGGGGTTCCTGCAAAAACCCTACCGTCTCAAAGAGCTGGAAAAGGCCCTCGCGCAGCTTTTGGGCACGGGGTGAGGGCGCCCCCGCGGTCGTCCCTTTTTTACGGGTTCCACCAGGGCGGATGCGGGGCGGGGAATCCCGACCTCTTGACGCGATCACCCAAGCCGCCCTACAATTTTTCTGGAAGCCAATTCATGACCGCGGGCCACCCTCCTTTCGACCTCGACGTCTTCTGCCAGGTGATCGACCACTTCGGCGATGCCGGGGTGGCGTTGCGCCTGGCCCGGGGGCTGGCCCTCCGCCCGCAGGTCGGCAGGGTGCGGATCTTCTGTTCCGACCTGCCCTTGCTGCGGCTGCTGGCCGGGGCCGACGAGGAGGGGGTGACCCTTTCCGATTGGCACGCCGGGACGCAGGCAGCCCCCGCCCCGGTGGTGGTGGCGGCGTTCGGCTGCGATTTGCCCGAGCCCTACCTGGCCCGGGCCAAAAACGAATCCCGGCTGGTGCTGCACCTCGACTACCTGTCGGCCGAGCCCTGGGTGGTCGGCATGCACGGCCTGCCCTCGCCCTACGCCGATTCGCCTCTGCCCCGGCGCTTTTACATGCAGAGCTTCCTGCCCGGTGGGGGCGGGGTCCTCGGCGAGCGGCCACCGGGGGGAGAGGCAGCGCCTTCTCCGCAAGGTCCGCTGCGCGTCCTCTGCTATTGCTACGGCGACGTCGACCCGCGCCCGCTGTGGGCCGCCCTCGATAGTCGAGATCAGCCCTGGGTGGTGGTGGTGCCGGCGGGGGAGGGGCAGCGGCGCTTCATCGAGCTGTTGCCCAACGAGGGGTTTATCGCCCGGGGGCAGGGCTGGCAGAGGCGTCTGGGGCGGGTGGCGCTGCCCGCGTTTCTCGACCAGCGAAGGTTCGATCGTCTGATCCGCTGGGCCGATCTGGCCCTGGTGCGGGGCGAAGATTCGGCGGCGCAGGCGATCCTGGCCGGCCGGGCGCTGGGCTGGCAGCTCTACCGCCAGCCGCTGGCGACCCGACAGGAGAAACTGGAAGCCTTTTTGGCCGTCGCCGCCGGCCATTTTGCCGGAGATGACGCCCGCGCCGTCTTTTCCGAGTTCCACCGCTGGTGGAACGGGACCGTTTCCGATGCGAGCCCCGGGGGAGCCGAGGGGCTCTTCACCCGCCTGCTCGCACGGCGGGAAGCCATCGCCGCCGCCATGTCGGGTCTTGCTGCCGCCCTCGCCGGCCCTTGCAATCTGCTCGATTCCATGGTATATTTCATTTGTCAACACCTCGAAGGAGAATCCCCCAGATGAAAGAAGCGCAAGAACTTCGCGCCGGCCATGTCGTCAAGATGAATAACGACCTCTACATGGTCATGACCGCCGTCTACTTCAAGGGCGGGCGGAATGCCGCCGTGATGCGGATGAAGATGAGGAACCTGACCAACGGATCGATCAACGAGAACGCCTGGAAGGCTCAGGACAAGTTCGACTTCATCCCCCTGGAAAAGAAGCAGATGCAGTTCCTCTACGAATCGGACGGCCGGTACACCTTCATGGACCAGGAGACCTACGACCAGATCGAGTTCTCCAAGGAAGACCTGGGCGACAACGTCTTCTTCTTGAAAGACGAGATGGTGATCGACGTGTCGATGATCGAGGGGCGGCCGATCGGCATCATGCTGCCCATCAACGTCGACTTGAAGATCGAATACACCGAGCCGGGCAACAAGGGCGATTCCAGCGGCCGTTGCACCAAGCCGGCCACCCTCGAGACCGGCTATCAGGTCCAGGTCCCCCTGTTCTGCGACATCGGCGAGACCATTCGCATCGACACCCGCTCGGGCGAGTACGTCGAGCGGGTAGGCAAGTAGCCACGAGCCGCTGACTGCCGGGGGCGCAGGCTAGCTCCGGCGCCGGCCTCCAGACGGGGGCGATTTCGGGGAAGCCGCCCGCTGTCTGCCCTTCTTGCCTGCCACCGAGAAGCCGAAGAATCCCAGGTACTTGCCCAGCTGGTAGTATTTGCCATGGGCATAGCCCAGGGGGGCCGAGCGGGCCAGGGCGAACGCTCCGGTGAGCGGGTCGATCCAGCGCTGGTCGGCGTGGACGGCGACAATTTCCCCCAAAAACAGGTCGTGGCTCCCCAGCGGTCGCACTTCCAGCAACCGGCACTCCAATCCCACCGGGCACTCGGCCACCAGCGGCGCCCCGGTGTTCGGGCCGATCAAGGGCGTCAGCCCGGTGGCGGCGAACTTGTCCACATCCCGCCCCGACTTCACCCCGCACCAGTCCACCTGCCTGGCCATGGAGGCCGAGGGGAGGTTGACGGAAAAGACGCGGTCACGTCCGATCAGCCCGTGCGAGTGACGTTCGGGGCGTATCGAGATCGTCAGCAGCGGCGGCTCCGAGCAGACGATGCCGGTCCAGGCCACGGTGATCAGGTTGGCCCCTTCGCCGACCCGGCCGCACCCCACCAGCACCACCGGCAACGGATAGAGGACGGTGCCCGGCTTCCAGGAGACTTTGCTTGGCAATTCGTTCATGGTTTTTCCTTCGGCCCCGGTTGCTTGGCTTCTTCGGGAAAGTAGTATCTGCGGATGAACGGTTCCTGGACGGCAAACGACCAGTGCACGTCGCGCACGAAGGCCCCGGCCGCGGCGCTGTCGCCGGCCTCGATCAAGGACACCAGCCGCTCGTGTTCGCCGATCGACACCTCCTCCCACTCCTGGATCCAGCGTCCCTCCGGGACGAAGTCGTAGAGGAGCCGCTTCAGGCGGGTCACCGTGCCGATCAGCAGGGAGTTTTGGCAGGGTAGCAGGTAGACGTCGTGGAAGGCCAGGTTGCTCTCGTAGAAGCGGAAGAAGTCGTTTTTTGCGATCGCCTGGGCCATCTCGTCGTTGAGCTGGCGCATGCGCCGGGTTTCGGTCGCGGTCAGCCGGGCGACTCCCCCCCGCAAGGCCTCGGCCTCGAGGGCGCCGATCACCTGGTACGATTGGCAGATGTCCTGAACCGAGAGGGCGCGTACCGTCACGCCCCGGCGCGGCGAGATGACCACGAACCCTTCGCTGGCCAGCAGCAAAAGGGCATCGCGCAGCGGGGTCCGACTGATGCCCAGTTTGCGGCTGGTTTCGTCGAGGTGGATGGCCTGGGCCGGGCGCAGCCGGCGCTGGTGGATTTCCCGGCGCAGGTAGTCGTAGACCTGCTCTTTCAGTGACTTGGTGTTGAGTTTTTCCATCGGCTTCCAGTGATAACACAGTCCCGGTGGCGATGCAAATCGGTTCGTTCCCAGTTGACAAAATCCTTGTTTACTGATATATCAGATATCAGATGACCAATCATCAAGAACTCTCGGCGGTGGTGTTCGACGTCAAGCGCTTCGCCGTGCACGACGGGCCTGGCATTCGCACCACGGTCCATCTCAAGGGCTGTCCGCTGCGCTGCCGTTGGTGCCACAACCCCGAGGGGTGGCTGGCTGAGCCTGCCGAGGTACCCTGGCCCGGATCGCTGTCGGGACGGGTCATCGAGGGGACGAGGATGTGCGGCCGCCGCGTGACCGTGGCCGATTTGCTTTCCGAGGTCACACGGGACCTGCCCTTCTTCGCCGAATCGTCGGGGGGGGTGACCTTCTCCGGGGGGGAACCGCTGGCCTGGCCCGAGTTTCTGGAAGCAGCGTTCGCCGCGTGCCGGCGGGAGGGGATCCCCACCTGCCTCGACACCTCGGGCTATGCCCCCGCCGCGGTGTGGGAGCGGATCTTGCCCCAGGTCGATCTCGTCCTCTTCGACCTGAAACTCATCGATGACTCGCTCCACCGCCATTTCACCGGCGTCCCGGTGGCCCCCATCCTGGCCAACCTGCGCCGGCTGGCGGAGTCGGGGCGGCCCGCCGAGATCCGCTTCCCGCTGATCCCAGGGATCACCGACACCCCGGTCAACCTGGTAGAGATCATCTCTTTTTTGGCCTCGCTGCCCGGCGAGAGGGGGGTGGCCGTGCTACCCTACCATCGGGCGGCCGCCGGCAAGTACCGCCGGCTGGGGATTGCCTGCGAGTTGGAAGACCTCCTTCCTCCCGACAAGCAACGTCAGGAGGCGGTATGCCACGTGTTTCATTTGGCCGGTTTCAACGCCCGCATTGGAGGATGAACCCATGACCGAACGTATCCAAACCCTTCGCCAGCAGAGTCTCGACAGCCTTCCCCGCCTCGATGCCGAGCGGGCGTTGCTGTTGACCGAGTTCTACCGCAAGGAGCAGTCTCCCACCGAGCCTGCCCCCGTTTTGCGGGCCCGCGCCTTCCGCCACCTGCTGGAAAACAAGCGGATCAGCATCATGGCCGGCGAGCTGATCGTCGGCGAGCGGGGGCCGGCGCCGAAAGCCGTCTCCACCTATCCCGAGATCTGCCTGCACACCCTGGAGGACCTCGACGTCCTCTCCTCCCGGGCCAAGGTCGCTTTCGTTGTCGACGAGCCGACCCGGCGGGCCTACGCTGGCGAGATCATCCCCTTCTGGCAGGGCAAGACGATGCGCGAGCGGTTGATCGCCGAGATGACTCCCGAGTGGCAAGCGGCCTACCAGGCGGGGGTGTTCACCGAATTCCTGGAACAGCGGGCGCCGGGCCATACCGTGCTGGGCGATCGCATCTACCGGCAGGGTTTTGCCGAATTGATCGCCGAGGCGGGGCGCCGCCGGGGCGAGCTCGACTTCGGGCGGGATCCCGAAGCGCTGGGCAAGAGCGAGCAGCTGCGGGCCATGGAGATCGCCGCGGGGGCGCTGATCCTCTACGCCGGGCGCCATGCCGAGGAGTTGGACCGCCAGGCTGCCGGCGAAACCGATCCGGCACGCCGGGCCGAGCTGGTCGAGATGGCGGCCATCTGTCGCCGGGTACCGGCGGAAACGCCGCGCACCTTCCATGAAGCCCTGCAGGCCTACTGGTTTGTCCACCTGGGGGTGATCACCGAGCTCAACCCGTGGGATTCGTTCAACCCGGGGCGCCTCGACGTGAATTTGCTGCCGTTCTATCGGCAAGGGATCGAGGATGGCAGTCTGACCCGGGAACGGGCCCGCGAATTGCTTTCGGCGTTCTGGATCAAGTTCAACAACCACCCTTCGCCGCCCAAGATGGGGGTCACCGCCAGCGAGAGCAGCACCTACACCGATTTTGCCCTGATCAACGTCGGCGGGGTCGATCGCAACGGGGGAGATGCCTCCAGCGAACTCTCCCATCTGATCCTGGAGGTGATCGAGGAGATGCGCCTGCTTCAGCCCAGCTCGATGGTACAGATCAGCAAGAAGACGCCCGATGCCCTGATCTTGCGCGCCTTGAAGATCATCCGCACCGGGTTTGGCCAACCTTCGCTGTTCAACACCGAGGCGATCGTTGCCGAGCTGTTGCGGCAGGGGAAAAGCGTGGAGGACGCCCGCCAGGGTGGGGCCTCGGGCTGCGTCGAGTCGGGGGCGTTCGGCCGTGAGTGCTACATCCTGAGCGGCTACTTCAACCTGCCCAAGATCCTGGAACTCACCCTCCACAACGGCCTCGACCCGCAGAGCGGCCGGCAGCTCGGGGTACGCTCGGGCGACCCGGCGACGTTTCACACTTTTGATGACCTCCTTTCCGCCTTCGAAGTCCAGCTGCGCCACTTCCTGGACATCAAGATCCGCGGCAACAACGTGATCGGGAAGCTCTATGAGCGCATCCTGCCGGTCCCCTTCCTGTCGCTGCTGATCGACGACTGTCTGGCCGCCGGCAGAGACTACAATGCCGGCGGGGCCCGCTACAACACCACCTACATCCAGGGGGTGGGGCTGGGCTCGATCACCGACAGCTTGTCGGCGTTGCGCTGGGCGGTCTACGACCGGCGGCTCGTCTCCCTGCCGGGGTTGCTCGCTGCCCTCGAGCGCAACTTCGCCGGTGACGACGAGCTGCGGCTGAGGTTGCTGCGCGAGGCGCCCAAGTACGGCAACGACGACGACCGGGCCGACGACCTGGCCAAGGCGGTGTTCGAACTCTACTTCGCCGCCGTCGACGGTCGTCCCGCCGCCCGCGGTGGCCAGCACCGCATCAACCTGTTGCCCACCACCTGCCACATCTACTTCGGCTCGGTGACCGGCGCCCTCCCCGATGGCAGGCTGGCGGGGGAGCCGCTATCCGAGGGCATCTCCCCGGTACAGGGGGCAGACACCCACGGCCCGACCGCGGTGCTTCTGTCGGCCGCAAAGATCGACCACTTGCGCACTGGCGGCACCCTGCTTAACCAGAAATTCACCCCCGACCTGCTCGCCGGCGACCAGGGGTTGACCCGCCTGCTCCAGCTGGTGCGCACCTACTTCCGCCTCGATGGCCACCACGTCCAGTTCAACGTGGTCTCGGCAGAGACCCTGCGCGACGCGCAGGCCCATCCGGAAAAGCATCGCGACCTGATCGTCCGGGTGGCGGGTTACAGCGACTACTTCCACGACCTGAGCGAAGAGCTGCAAAACGAGATCATCCGCCGCACCGAGCACGAGTCGCTCGCAGGCTAGGTCTTTCGCCCTGACGACCCGGACCCGCCACGATCACGGAGTGGATCGAAATCTGCTTGGGGGCACGGCGTGTCGCGCTCCGGTAGGGAGTATTGGTTTCAGGATTGCGTTCTCAGAGGGTGATGGCAAGACCAAGTCGGAGACTCGCGCCGCTGAAATCGATTTTCGCGTCCCGTACGAAGAAGATAGCCTTTCCCGATGGGGGGGCGATGGTCAGATCGAGATACCCGTAGCGAGAGATGGAGGTGGACGACGCTTCCCAATAACGAAGGGTTCCTTCCCAGGCCGGGGCTCCTCCGCCCATGGTAACGCTCCCTTCGAACCCGCTCAGGGTGAGAATCCTTCCCGCAGCTTCGAGAAAAACGTTCAGGCCTTCGAGGATCTTGATTTCCAGGGCCATGCCACCGTGATAACCGACCCCCTGGGCTTTCGAATCGATTAGATAATCGGCGTTCGTGTTCGATTCGGTGCGGGAATCGATTTTAGCTTTGGCAAAATAATAACCCGCGCCAGCGTGGAAGCGGGCTTTGAGGCGGTCTCCCAACGGAAGGGAGTAGAAAACGCTGAGCTTGATCGGAACGGCCGATGGTTTGCCCGAATACTCCCAATCGATTGAAGCCGAGGATGATCGGTAATCGAAGGTGGTCGTTTTGGATGCCGAAACGAGCTCAGTTCCGATTCCCAGGGCCAAATGGGGGTTCAGGTGGAACATGAGGTCGCCGCCGGCGTTGAGGCCGAAATGGACGGGTTGAAACGCGCCCGTTTGCTGGGTGTAACCCTGGTTTGTCCGGAACGCAGACCAGTAGTCCGCCCAACCCTGGAGGCCACGGTTCAGGTCTCCGCCCGAGAGGTAATTCCCCCCTCCGTATATGCGAAGCGTGAAGTGTTCGGCGCTCCAAGCCGGCAGAACGAGAATTGCGATCAGGATGACGGTCAACCCGGCACGACGGATGGGGTTCATGTTTCCTCCTTTGTTGGTGTGCCCCATTATATGGAGATGAAAAATCGCCGTCAAATCGAAACGGGCATTGCGCTCCATGGTTCTTGAAAAAACGGAGGGGAATTGCTATATTACAGCGGATTGACCTTGAAGATTGGGATGAGATGGGACCGTTAGCTTGGGAGGGGGCTCATGAGAAAATGGACGATGATTTTGATCGCTTTAGCTCTGACAGGAGTTGCCTGGGCGCAAACTCAGAAAGCCCCCCATTGGAAGGCTCAGGTGACTGGCCAGCAGGTTTTGAAATCGATCCCGGATCAACCCGATGTGTCGGGTAGTCGCCCCGTCCTCGCCCTGAAAGTCGAGGTCACCTACACCGGCGAGGGCGATGCCATCCTGGCCCAGGGGCAGATCGGGCTGATTTCCCCATCGGGCAAGCCGTGTTTGTTTTTTGCCTTTGGCAGCGGGAATGGAGATTTTTCCCAATTCAACTTCTACGCCGGGAAAGACGGCTGGTTCAGCCCGGGGTATCCCAAGATCGATTACGCCGAAAAAGACGGGGAAGCGCCGGTGTTCGGTTTGAAGAAACCCGATGCCAAGAAGCCGCACGTGCTGCGAATGTATTCCAAGAGGCAAATGATTCTGCTGGGTTTTTTCATTCCTCCCGCGGGAAGTTCATTCAGACTGCGGATCGGCGATGCTCCTCCGGTGGCGCTGACCGTCCGCTAAGCACCCCTTGGAATCAGGGGGAGTATTGGTGTCAGGTCTTACATTATTGCTGATTCGCAGTCGGTATCGTTGCGGCAGGAGGCTTGAGGGACGGTGCTTTACTTTTTGACATTTCATTGCTAGGATGCGTTCATGAGACGGGCGCGATTGAAGTTTGAAGGGGCGATTCACCACGCCATGAACCGTGGCCATGATGGCCTGGCGATCATGCCGGGCGACGAAGACAAGCGGGTTTTTCTTGAGATCCTGGATCGGGCCCAAAAGGCGAGCAAGGTAAAAATCTTGGCCTATTGCCTCATGGACAATCACTACCACCTGATCATCCACGACCACGGCTGCCGGATCACTGACTTCTTCAAGCGGCTGAACGGAATGGTTGGACGTGCCTATCGCAGACGCCACGGCGGCCGGGGATACGTGTTCCAGGACAGATACAAATCGCTCCTGATTCAGGATGACGCCTACCTGAAGCTCTGTCTGGCCTACGTGTTGAACAACCCGGTAAAGGCGAAACTCTGTCGGCACTTTTCTGGATATCGATGGTCCAGTGGACGGGAATACTTCGCCAAAGACCAACCATCCTGGCTTCAGGCGGGTTTTATCGAGGACCTCTTTGGTACTGAATCGTCGTTAGTGAGCTTTGTTGATGCTCGACTGGACCAGAATGAGCTTCCCGTCGTACAGACTTCCATGGGGTTGATTATCGGAGACAAGGGTTTTGTACCAGTCGCCTTAGATCTAGCAAACCGGAGAGGTCAACCGCAGAGTACGAAACGGAAGAGGCGAGACGACTTCGATTTCGAGCCGGTGGAGAAGGTGATTCGGGAGTTTGAAGCAAAGCATGGCCTCACCCTGGAAGATATCGATCCGAAGTTGGCCTCTGGCAAGAGATTGCGGGGGGAGCTGTTGGTGAACCTGAAGGACCGCTCTGGACTCACCTATCGCGAATTGGCGGAGATGGATCTGTTTTCGAGCCTGCGGATGAGCAGCTTGGGCGTGATGTACCTTCGGGAAAAAGCCCGGGCCCAGTCGAACGGGCCGCGATCATGTCAAAAAGTAAAGCACCGTCCCTGAAGATTGTCTTGATCTCGCCCCACGGCAGCATCATCGCCTACGGCCTGCGCACCCTGTCCAGCTGTTTGCTGGAGGCGGGCCACCAGGTGCGCATGGTGTTTTTGCCGTTTCCCGAGGAGGTGGAGCCGATTCCGGGCCGCCAGCCCGTCCTGCGCTACTCCCCGCAGGTGCTGGACGAGGTCGCGAACCTGTGCCGGGAGGCGGGTTTGATCGGCGTCACCTGCTCGTCGCTGCACTTTCCCCGTGTCGCCCTGCTCACCGATTTTCTGAAGAAACGGGTAACCGCGCCGGTGATCTGGGGGGGGATCCACCCCTCGATCGATCCCGCCGCCTGTCTGAAGCACGCCGACCTGGTCTGCGTCGGCGAGGGGGAGGAGGCGATGGTGGCCCTGGCAAACCGGTTGGCAAGCGGGCTGGACTTTCACGATGTGTCCAACCTGGCCTGCCTGGGGGGCGAGGGTCAACTGTGCCAGAATCCCCTGGCCCCCCTGATCGCGGATCTCGATACCCTGCCCTTTCCCGACTACCGGCTGGAGGACCACTTCATCCTGCATGACGGCCACCTGAACCCCATGACCGCCCCGCTGGCGGCGTGGTATCTCAGCGACGGCTACACCTTCGGCAACGGGTCGGCCTACCACATCTGGGCCACCCGAGGCTGCCCGCACCGGTGCGCCTACTGCGGCAACAGCATCTACCAAGGGCTCTATCCCCACTGGTCCCGGGTGCGACGCATGAGCCCCGCCCGGATCGTTGCCGAGATCGAGTGGATGCGGGCCCAAATGCCCTTCGTCTCCGAAGTGGCCTTCATGGACGACACCTTCTTCTCCGCTTCCGAGGAGACGATCGAAGAGTTCGCCGCCCTGTACTCCCGCCGCATCGGCCTGCCGTTTTTTGCCTGCACCAGCCCCGCCACGTTGACTCGCAGGAAACTGGAGGCGCTGGTCCCGGCCGGCCTGCGCTACGTCTGGATGGGGATCCAGTCGGGTAGCCCCTCGGTCCAGGAAATCTACCAGCGAAACGATCGTTTGGAGCGGATCGTCGCCGCGGCCCGGCTCCTTCACGAATTTGCCGGCCGCATCCGTCCTCCGGTGTTCGACGTGATCATCGATCGGCTGTTCCAGCGAACCGAGGACCAACGACTCACCGTCCGGTTGCTGCTGGAATTGCCCGGGCCGTTCCAACTGGCGGTGTACTCGATGACTTTTTTCCCCGGCACCGAGATCACCCGCCGGGCGCTGGCCGAGAAGCGCATCGATCCCGCCGCCCTCGACCTGGAAAAGAGCCTGGTGCGGTTGGAAAGATCGTACTTTCGCCTCATGCTCTGGTTGGCCGGCAAGGGGCGCGCCCGCGGTTTGCTAAGGTTGCTGAGTCGACCCCGGGTGTTTGCCTGGTTTTCCTGGCCAGGATTCAACCCGCTGTGGCATCTGGCCGGAACCATCCTCGACCACCGGGAGGGCCGTCAGTTGGTTAGCTGGACCCTGGCTCACCGCGAGCGGATCTTGGCCAGGCACTTCCCCGATGAGCCCGTCCAACCGTTACGCGCCCCTTTCGTGGCGGCCCTCACTTGCCCGCCCATCCCCCGTTTGGGCCAGAAAACTGACCGGTGATCGTTTTTTTTTGATGGCCCCGTTGCAAAAAAATCCCGTTCGCGATACCCTGCCCCAAAGACCATAACATGAATCCCGGAGACAGGATCCGCGAATACGAATTGCTGGAAAAAATCGGCGCCGGCGGGATGGGCGAGGTCTGGAAAGCCGTTCATATTCACCTGGAAAGACAGGTCGCCATCAAGATTCTGTTCGAAAAATTGCTCGCCGATTTGAGTTTCAAAACCCGCTTCATCCAGGAAGCCAAGGCCATGTGCCGCCTGCACCACCCCCACATCCTGGGGGTGTTCGATTTTTTCGTCGAGGGGGGAGGGTGTTTCCTGATCATGCCCTACATCGCCGGCAGTTCGCTGGAAATCCGGCTGGGCGACCGGGCCCATCCCCTTTCCCGGGAAGAGATTAAGGCCATCGCCGAAAAGATCCTGGACGCCCTGGCCTACGCCCACGAGCAGGGGGTGGTGCACCGCGACGTGAAACCTGCCAACATCCTGCTCGACGCCCAGGGCAATCCCAGCCTCCACGACTTCGGCATCGCCATCGTCAGCGGCGGGGAGCGGTTGACCATGGTCGGCAACTCGATCGGCACGCCCCATTACATGAGCCCCGAGCAGATCCGATCGCCCGGAACTGTCGACCGGCAGACCGACCAGTACGGATTCGCCTGCGTCCTGTACGAGATGCTCTGCGGGCGCCCCCCCTTTATCGACGAGAGCTTCTCGGCGGTGATGGTGGCCCACTGCACCCAGGACGCCCCCCTGCTGAATGAGCTCGATCCCGGCGTGCCCGAATCGGTGGCACGGGTGATCCAGCGCAGCCTGGCCAAAGATCCGGCGGCACGCTACGGGGATTGCCGCGAATTCTGGCAAGTTTTCAAGCAGGCCTGGGAGCGCCCGGCGGTCGAAGCCCCAGCGCCAGAACCCAGGCAAAATGGCCTTTGCGGGGAGATCCCGGAAAAAGACCGGGCGATCGCGGCCGATCCGCTGGTGATCCCCGGTAAGCACAAACAGGAGCCGATTCCCGTCCCGGAAATGCCCGGTTTGCCCGCTCCCGCTGGAGAAAAATCGCCCGACTTGCCGGGATCCGAAGCCGATGGGGAGGTGCCCGAAGTGCTCACCCCCCCGTCCGGGGGCGATCGGCAGGAGATGGTATTTGCCTGCCTTCAGCGCATCACCATCCATCGCAATTTGCCCGTCCTGTCGAAAAACGTCCGCGACCTGATGGTGGCCACCAGCAACCGCGACAACAGCCTGCGCAGCCTGGCCAACGTCATCCTGAACAACGTCGGCCTGACCGCCAAGGTGTTGCGGCTGGTGAACTCGCTCTACTACAACCGCACGTCGACGCCGATCGTCAGCATCACCCATGCGGTGGTGCTGATGGGCTGGGAGGCGGTGCGCAACCTGACCGCCAGCGTGGTGCTGTTCGAGAGTTTCAACCTGAAGTTGCCGGGGGTTCGGGAGTTGATGGCCTTGTCGGTGCTGGCGGGCAGTCAGGCCACAGGGGTGGCCCGGCAGGTGGGCTACGGGCAAAACGAGGTGGCCTACCTGTGCGGCATGTTCTCCTACCTGGGGGAACTGCTGATCGCCTGCTACCAACCACGGTCGTATGCCGCTGTGCAGCAGCTGCTGTCGGAACGGATCCCCCCGGGCAAAGCCGCCCTGCAGGTGCTCGGTTTCTCTTACGACGACCTCGGCCGCGAAGTGCTGCGCCGCTGGAACATCCCCGACAAACTCAGCGCCGGCATGACCGAGATCGAGCGCACTCCGTCGCGGATCGGCGACGAATCCGATGCCCTTCAGGTGATCAGTTC
>CAZTNO010000008.1:0-25260 GCA_964614865.1 uncultured Clostridia bacterium | reverse complement strand
AGCGGTCGTTGAGCAGGCGCACGATCAGGTTGTGGTGGCGGTGCAGCGAGTAGAAGGAGACGATGCCCAACCGATCGGTTTGTCCGGGCTCGAGGATGGCGATGTCGGGGTGGCGGGTCAACCCCTGGATCAGCAGGTCCTTGAGGTATTCCTCGTTTTCCTGGATGGCGGCGGTGCCCATCTCCTCCTTGAGGCGGATGGCCAGGGCGGCGCGGATGGCCTGCAGAAAACCCGGGGTGCCTCCGTCCTCGCGCACCTCGATGTTGTCGTAGTAGTGGTGTTCCCCCCAGGGATTGGTCCACAGCACGGTGCCGCCGCCGGGCTGGTCGGGCACGTCGTTGTGGTAGAGGGTCTTGTCCATCACCAGCACCCCCGAGGCGCCAGGGCCCCCGAGGAACTTGTGGGGCGAGAAGAAGATGGCGTCGAGCTTTTGTCCCGGGTTTTCGGGGTGCATGTCGATGTCGACGTAGGGGGCGGAGGCCGCGAAGTCGACGAAGCAGTAGCCGCCATGACGGTGCATGATCTCGGCCATGGCGTGGTAGGGGGTGCGGATGCCGGTCACGTTCGAGCAGGCCGAAAACGAGCCGATCAGCATCTCCCGGTCCCGGTTGGCCGCCAGGATCTCCTCGAGGTGTGCCAGGTCGGGCAGGCCATTGTCGCTCCGGCGCACGATTTCGACATCGCAGCAGCACTCCAGCCAGGTGGTCTGGTTGGAGTGGTGCTCCATGTGGGTGACGATCACCAGGGTGCGGCGCTTCTCGCCGCAGTGTTTCTTGTGGCAGAACTTCTCCGGCAGGCGCAGGCCGAGCATGCGCTGCAGCTTGTTGATCACCGCGGTCATGCCGAAGCCGGCGAACAGGATCACGTCGTCGGGGCCGGCGTGGACGTGCTCCTTGATGCGGTGCTGGGCCTGGTGGTAGAGGTCGGTCATCACCGTGCCGGTCAGGGTGGTCTCGGTGTGGGTGTTGGCGACAAAAGGGCCCACGGTTTCGGTCATGAAGCGCTCGATCGGCCCGTACAACCGCCCGCTGGCGGTCCAGTCGGCGTAGATCAGCGGCAGCCTGCCTCCGGGGAAGTCGGCCAGGCGGTCGAACCCGATGACATTTTCGCGATACGGGGTGAAGTCCTTCATGGCGGCACGCTCCAGGGGGGCATTGTACGCAAAGAGCCGTTGCCGGTCAAGATTGTCCCTTGCCGGCGATTCCGTTTCCGCCTCCTTTCCGATTATCGCCGCCATCTGGTACAATGGTCGGGCCAGAAGGCACCCCCATGACCCGCAAAGCGAAAACGACAACCACCGTCCAGTTCATCAGCCTGGGTTGCTTCAAGAACCTGGTCGACACCGAGGTGCTCGGCGGCCTGCTCGAGGAGCACGGCGTGCGCATCGTCGGCCCCTACGAGGCCGCAGACTGGCTGGTGATCAACACCTGCGGCTTCGTGCGCGACGCCAAGGAAGAGAGCATCGACGAGATCCTCGAGGCGCTCGAGAAGAAGGAGGCGGGGGAATTCCGCCACATCGCCGTGTTCGGCTGCCTGACCCAGCGCTACCTCAAGGAACTGCGCGAGAACTTCCCCGGCATCGACATCCTGTGGGGGGTCAACGACCTGGGCGAGCTGGCCGAAGCCATCGGCGCGGGGGGGGCGGCAGAGTACGCCGACCGCCAGCCGTTCCTCTACTCCGACCGCCACCGGCGCATCGTGACCACCGTGCCGAACACCGCCTTCATCAAGATCTCGGAGGGCTGCAACATGCCCTGCTCGTTTTGCACCATCCCCCGGATCCGTGGCCCCTACCGCTCGCGGGAGGTGGCCTCGATCGTAGCCGAGGCGCGGCACTACCAGGGGAAGGGGGTGCAGGAGCTGGTGCTGATCTCGCAGAACTCCAGCCACTACGGCTGGGACCGTTCCGCCCGGTCCGAACTGCCCGAACTCCTGGCCGCCCTGTCGCCGCTGGGCATCCCCTGGATCCGGGTCCTCTACCTGATGCCCGAGGAGATGAACGACCGGATCATCGCCGGCTTCGACCAGCCGGGAGTCCTGCCCTACTTCGACCTGCCCTTCCAGCACATCGCCCCGGCGGTATTGAAGAAGATGGCCCGCGGCGGCGGACCCCGGACGCCCCGGCTCCTGGTTGAGGCCCTGCGCGCCCGTTTTCCCGGGGCAGTGCTGCGCTCCACCTTCATCGTCGGCTTTCCCGGCGAGACCCGGGCCGAGTTCGACGAACTGCGCAAGTTCGTCGCCGAAACCCGGATCGAGCGGGCGTGCGCCTTCGTCTTCTCGCCCGAGGAAGAGACTCCGGCCGAGGGCCTGGCCGGCAAGGTTGCCCCGCGCACCGCCCAGAGCCGGTTCGACCGCCTGCTCGACCAGTCCGACCGCAACCTGATGGCCTACAACCAGTCGCTGCTCGGCACCGAGCAGGAGTTCCTGCCGCAAGGCCCCTGGAACGGCGGCTCGACCATCGGCCGCATCGCCTCGCAGGCCCCCGAGGTCGACGGGTTCACCGAGGTCACCGGGGTCCCCTTCGACGATCGCTGGGAGATCTACCGCATCCGCATCGTGCGCACCGAAAACGAGATGCTCTACGGAGAGAAAATATGAAACGCTTCCCCGTCTGGTTCGCCAACTGCTTCGGCGTCGGCCACCTGCCGATCGCCCCCGGCACCTGGGCCTCGGCAATCCCGGTGGCCGTCTTCTTCCTCCTCCCACCGCTCCACGTCGGTTGGTTTCTCGGCACCGCAGCCCTCGTCTTCCTGCTCGGCATCCCGGCCGCCACCGCCGCCGAGAAGCACTACCAGCGGGAAGATCCAGGCTATTGCGTGATCGACGAGGTGGCGGGGCAGACCCTGGCCCTGGCCACCCTGCCCCACGCCTGGGGCTACTACCTGGCCTCCTTCCTGCTGTTCCGCGTGTTCGACGTGCTCAAGCCGCCCCCGGTGCACCAGGCCGAGCGCCTGCCCCGGGGCCTGGGCATCATGACCGACGACATCGTCGCCGGCCTGTACGCCCTGCTGGTGGTCCGCCTCTACATGCTGCTGTTCGCCTGAGCGCCGCATGAGCACCCCGCCCCGCAGGCTGCATCTCGGCATCGTGGTCCAGCGCTACGGCCTGGAGATCAACGGCGGGGCCGAGTATCACGCCCGGTTGATCGCCCGCCACCTGGCCCCTTTCCACGACGTCGAGGTGTACACCACCACCGCCCTCGACTACGTCACCTGGGCCCCGCACTTCGCAGAGGGGCGGGAGACCGTCGAGGGGATCCAGGTGACCCGTTTCCCGGTGGTCCGCCCGCGCGACCCGGTGCGTTTCGGCCGCATCCAGGAGATCGTGCTCGGCGAAGAGCACGCGCCCGGCGACGAACTGGCCTGGCTGGAAGAGGAGGGCCCGCTGGTCCCCGCCCTGATCCGCGACCTCGAACGCCGTCAGGACGAGTTCGACTTCCTGATCTTCTTCTCGTTCCGCTACTACCACTCCTTTCACGGGCTGACCCGCCTGTCGCGAAACAAGACCATCCTGGTCCCCACCGCCGAACACGACGAGGTGATCTACCTGAAGCTGTTCAAGCGGATGTTCCACCTGCCCGCCGCCATCGTCTACAACTCGCTGGAGGAACGGCAGCTGATCCACCGGGTTTCGGCCAACGACCGCGTTCCCGGCGACACGGTGGGGGTCGGTTCGGAGATCTTCGCCGACCGTGACCCGGGCCGCGCCCGGGCACGCTGGGGGCTGGAGGGGAAGTACGCCGTGTACATCGGCAGGCTCGACGAGAACAAGGGAGTGCCGGCCCTGCTGAACCACTTCTTCCGCCTGGTGCAGGAGGAGAACCCCGGGTTGTCCCTGGTGCTGGCCGGCAAATCGGTGATCCCCATTCCCGACCACCCGGCCATCCGCGCGGTGGGCTTCGTCTCCGACGCCGAGAAGTTCGACCTGCTCGAGGGGGCCGAGTTCCTGGTCATCCCCTCGCCGTTCGAATCGCTGTCCATGGTCAGCCTGGAAGCCTGGGCCTGCGGAAAGCCCGTACTGGCCAGCGGCCGCACCGAAGTGCTGGTGGGCCAGTGCCGGCGCAGCCAGGCGGGACTGTGGTACGACACCTACGAGGAGTTCCGCGAAGCGGTCATCCTGCTGGCCACCGATTCCGAGCTGAAACGGGGCCTGGGCGAAAACGGCCGCCGCTTTTTCCAGGAGAACTACAGCTGGCCGGTGATCGTGGGCAAATACCAGCAGTTGTTCGAGCGCCTCGGCACGACCCGGCCGGTAAACCGGTAACGCTCTCGGCTCGGCCTCTCCGCTAACCTCAGGTCAGACCCGCCGCCAGGATCACTCGGCGTTCGCACCGGCGGGCAACCGGGGCCCGAAGATCTCCTCGGCAAGCGCCTTGCGTACCCCGTCCCCGCCAAAGCGGCAGGAAAGAGCCGCTTCCCGCTCCACCCCCGAAACCACCGTCCAATCCCCGGCCCGATAGCCGGCAAGGTCGAGGATCGATTCGGCCGTGGGGGTGGTCGCCGGAGCGCCGGCCGCCCCCCGCAGTTCTTCGGCCAGGGCCAGCACCGAGCACTCGGCCACCGGCCGCAGGGCGGCCACCGCCACCTGGCGGCGCAGCCAGACATTGAAGAAAGTGCCCGAGGTTTCGAACGGGCCCTCGACCGGGATCACCAGGTCGGAACGCCGGGCCGTCTCGCTGAGCCGGCAGTCGGCGGTGATGCGGAATCCCGCTTGCGCGTAGTACTTTTCGACCTCGGCCCGCCCACGCTCCACCGTGCCGAGCGGATCCTCACGAACGGTGATCAGGACATCCGCCGGGGTGGACAGGTCGGGCACGACCATGGCCAGCCGGCGTTCCAGCATCGCCCCGCCGCTGTTGGCCAGGGGACCGGCAAGCACCAACCGCGGAGTCAGGCCGGCCTTCTGCCAACGGCTCAAAGTCATGGCCAGCGCCTTGGCCGCCGGGGCGGGAACCCCGCGGGAAACGATCGCCGGCCGGGGGCCGACCGCCAGGTCGACCCGGGCGGTGGCGGCGGAAAGCGCCTCGGCAATACCCTCCATGGCGGCGGGGATATGGGTCAAGCCGTGCCCGGCGAAGGAACGCAACTTGTCGTCGAGGACGGGTCCGATGACCACCAGCTGCCGCCCCGCCTTCAGGTGACGGATCAGTTCGAGCAGCAGGACGGGGTGAGACTCGGCCAGCGGGGCCCCGATCAGCCAGCAATCGGAAATCTCGCGCCACTCCGCCTCGTCGGCGCCGAACAAAGCGGCGAGTCCGGCCCCGGCCACCGCGGACAACAGGGGACGGATCTCTTCCTGGGCGAAGGACCAGGTCGGAAATCCCAGCCCCGACAGCTGGTGCAAGGCCTCCTGAGGCAACCCCTCGCCCAATACCAGGCGACGGTTGCCGGCGGCGGCGACCTTCTCGCGCAACACCCGCCGGGCCTCGTCCATGGTCACCGGCACCAGTTCACCCCCCTGGCGCAGCAGCGGCTTCACCAGCCGTTGCCCGTCCATGGCCAGTTCGGCGCCAAAACGGCCTCGCCGGCACAGGTTGCCCCGCGACATCGGTGAACGGCCGTCCCCGGTGATCCGGGTGATCATGCCGTCCACGGTATGTACCCGGGTACCGCAACCGACGCCGCACAGGGTGCAGATGGAGGGGGTTTCCCGTTCCCGGAACGGCCCCGGTTTCTTCAGAGTGGGGGTTTTTTCGGTCAGGGCCCCCACCGGGCAGGTCTGGATGCACTGTCCGCAGGTCTCGCAGGCGGTTTCGATCAAAGGATCGCCGAAAGTGGGCTCGATACGGGCATCGAAGCCGCGAGCCACGAAGCCCCAGGCGTGGATCGCCTGGACTTCGGAACAGATGCGCACGCAGCGGCCGCAGTTGATGCACTTGCCCGGTTCGACCCGGATGTAGGGGTGGTCGTCGCGCACGCCGAGTCGCTTGTGGGAGCCCGCGAGACGATCGGGACGGGCGTGGTATTCGGCGCTGTAGGCCTTGAGCTTGCACTCGAAGACGTCCTTGCAGCCGCATTCGAGACAACGGGCCGCCTCGGCCAGGGCCTGGGTCTCGGAGTAGCCCTGCTCGATCTCGGCAAAAGTGGTCTTGCGGGTTTCGGGAGCCAGGACCGCCATCTTCTCCTTGGGCAGCCGGGGTTCATCGGCAAAATCCGCCGCGGTCAGCGGGGCGAAGTCCTCCTTGCGGATCACGAACTCCTTTTCCGGGGCAACGCAGCTGCCGGTGCGCAGGAAGGAATGGATCATGCGGCTGGCGGCCCCGGCACCGGCGATGGCGTCGATGGCGGCCTGGGGGCCGGTGACGGCGTCGCCGATGGCGAACACGCCCGGAGCCGACGTCTCGTAGGTGCCTTCGCGGACCGTGATGGCGCCCCAGCGGCTCATTGCCGGCGGGGCGGCCTCGAGCTTGCCGAAGGCCGGGTCGACCGCCTGGCCGATGGCGGCGATCACCACGTCGACCGGAATCTCGAACTCGGAGCCCTCGACCGGTACCGGGCGGCGACGCCCCGAGGCATCTGGTTCCCCGAGGGCCATCTTCAAACAGAGCACGCGCTGCGCCCTCTCCTCGCCGCGCACCTCGACCGGGGCGGTCAGGTAGTGAAACTCGACCCCCTCCTCGATCGCCTCTTCGATCTCGACCGCGTTCGCCGGCATCTCCTCGCGGGTGCGCCGGTAGAGCACCATCACCCGTTCGGCACCCAGGCGCAGCGACGTGCGCGCCGCATCCATGGCGGTATTGCCGCCGCCGATCACCGCCACCGTGCCCCGCACCGAAGGGGCCTGGCCCAATCCCACCTGGCGCAGGAAATCGACGCCGACCAGCACCCCGGGCATGCTCTCCCCCTGGATGCGCATCGGCGTCCCGGCCTGGGCGCCGACCGCGAGCAGGGTGGCGGCAAACCCCTGGGCGCGCAGGTCCGACAGCGAGAAGTCGCGTCCGAGTTCCCGGCCGAGGTGCACCGGGATGCCCAGCCGGGTGATCAGGTCAATCTCGGCGTCGAGCACCTTCTTGGGCAGGCGGTACTCGGGGATACCGTAGCGGAACATGCCCCCCATCGCCGGCAGTTTTTCGAACACTTCGGGCTTGTAACCCAGGATCGCCAGGTAGTAGGCGGCGGTGAGTCCGCCGGGGCCGGCGCCGATGATCGCCACCCGCTCGGGATAATCGCCCGCGATCTCGGGCACGTAGGGGTTCCCCGAACGCAGGTCCCAATCGGCCACGAAGCGCTTCAGGTAGTCGATGCCCACCGGGTCCTCGAACACGCCGCGTCGGCATTTGCCCTCGCAGGGGCGCGTGCAGACCCGACCGATGCTGAGCGGGAAGGGGTTGGTCTCCTTGACCAGGGCCAGGGCCTGCCGGTAGTTGCCCGAGGCGATGTGGGCGATGTAGCCCTGGACGTCGACCTGGGCGGGGCAGGTGAGGGTGCATGGCGCCTTGCAGTCGGCGTAGTGGTTGGACAGCAGGAGTTCCAGGCACATCTGCCGCACCTTGCCGATGACCTCGCTGTGGGTGTTGATCTTCATCCCCGGAGCCACGGCGGTGGCGCAGGCCGGCAGGAAGGAGCGGGCCCCCTCGATCTCGACCACGCACAGGAAGCAGGAACCGAACGGGCGCAGCCGCTCGTCATGGCAGAGGGTGGGGATCTCCACCCCCAGGTCGGCGGCGACCTGCAGGATGGTCAGCCCGCCCTGCACCTCCACCGGACGGCCGTTGAAAACGATGGGTATGGTGGGCATGGATGTTGTCTCCCCTATTGGATTGAGATGGCCTTGACCGGGCACTTGGGCTTGCAGGCGCCGCAACGGATGCACTTCTCGGCATTGATCACGTGGGGCTGCTTCTTGTCGCCGGTGATCGCCTGCGTCGGGCAGAGCCGGGCGCAGATGGTACAGCCGATACACGTTTCGGCATCGATCACGTAGGAGATCAGGGCCTTGCAAACTCCGGCCGGGCATCGGTGGTCGCGGATATGGGCCAGGTATTCGGCGCGGAAGTACTTCATGGTGGTCAGCACCGGGTTCGGGGCGGTCTGGCCCAGGCCGCACAGGGAACTCTTCTTGATGTTGAAGGCCAGTTCTTCGAGCAGGGGCAGGTCCTCCTCCCGGCCCTGGCCGGAGGTGATCCGCTCCAGGACCTCGAGCATCCGCCGGGTGCCGACCCGGCAAAACGTGCATTTGCCGCACGATTCGTTCTGGGTGAAGTTCAGGAAGTAGCGGGCCACGTCGACCATGCAGGTCTGGTCGTCCAGCACCACCATGCCCCCCGAGCCCATGATGGCCCCGGTGGCGGTCACCGAATCGTAGTCGACGATGGTGTCGATGAGTTCGGCGGGGATGCAGCCGCCCGAGGGCCCGCCCATCTGCACCGCCTTGAACGCCCGGTCGCCCTTGATCCCCCCGCCGATCCGGTAGATCACGTCGCGCAGCGGGACCCCCATCGAGACCTCGACCAGCCCCCCGCGACGGATCTTGCCCGCCAGGGCGAACACCTTGGTGCCGGCGCTCTTCTCGGTGCCGTAGCGGCGGAAGGCCTCGCTGCCGTTGCGGATGATCCAGGGCACGTTGGCGAAAGTCTCGACGTTGTTGATGCTGGTGGGTTTGCCCCACAGGCCGGAAACGGCGGGAAACGGCGGACGGAAGCGGGGCATGCCCCGCCGCCCCTCGACGCTGGCGATCAGGGCGGTCTCCTCGCCGCAGACGAAAGCCCCCGCCCCCTCCTTGATCTTGAGGTGGAACGAGAAGTCGGAGCCGAACAGCCCGTCGCCCAGGTAGCCCCGGGCCTCGGCCTGGCGGATCGCCTCGCCCAGCCGCTTGACCGCCAGCGGGTACTCGGCACGGACGTAGATCACCCCTTGCCTGGCGCCGATGGCATAGCCGGCGATCGCCATCCCCTCGAGCACGCGATGGGGATCGCTCTCCATCACGCTGCGGTCCATGAAGGCGCCGGGGTCGCCCTCGTCGCCATTGCAGATCACGTACTTGACGTCCCCCGCCGCGGCCCGGGCAAACTCCCACTTGGTGCCGGTGGAAAAACCACCGCCACCCCGGCCCCGCAGCCCGGACTGCTTGATCTCCGCCACCACCGCCAGCGGATCGCCGGCGCTGACCACCTTCTTCAGGGCCTGGTAGCCGGCCCGTTCCAGGTAGTCCTCGATGCGGTCGGGGTTGATCTCGCCGCAGTTCTCCAGCACGATGCGGGTCTGGTGAGCGAAAAACGAATGTTCCGAGGTCTCGATCCCCTCGGCCTTGACCAGCCATTCGAGCACCGGCTCGCCCGTTTCCTGATGACGGCGCAGGATGGTCTCGGTCTTCTGGACATCGACGTCGCCGTAGACGAATTCGCGCCCCCCGTCGTCGAGCACCGACAGGATCGGCTCCTTGTAGCACATGCCCACGCAACCGGTGGCTTCGAGGGTGACCGGCCAGCGGTTGCCCTCGATCACCTCCCTGGCCTTGGCGAACACCTGGGCGGCACCCGAGGCCACCCCGCAACTCCCCAATCCGACCAACACCTTGGTGGGTTTCATGACGCTCTCCATGTTACTTGCCATACTGGTCGAGGATCTGCCGGGTCTTGTCCGGAGTCAGCCGGCCGAACGTCTGCTCGCCGATCATCATCACCGGGGCGAGGGAACAGCAGCCGAGACAGGCGACCTTGGTGAAGGTATAGCGGTTGTCGGGGGTGGTCCCGTTTTCGGCGATGTGCAGGTGATCCGCCACCGCATCGGAGATCTGGTCGGCACCCGAAACGTGGCAGGCCGTGCCGTGACAGACCTTGATGATGTTCTCGCCCACCGGAGTCAGCCGGAACAGCGAGTAGAAGGTGGCCACGCCCTGGATCTCGGCACCCGGGATGCCTGTCCGCGCCGCGATCTTCTTGAGGACCGGGGTGGGCAGGTAGCCGAAGATCTCCTGGGTCTTTTGCAGGATGGGGATCAGCAGGCCGTCGAAATGGTCCTGCGCCGCCAGGTAGGTTTCGAGTTTCTCCCAATCGCAGGCACAGACATTCTCCGCCGGCAGGGTCGCACGGTCCATGGTCACCTCCAGAGTCGACGAGCCTGTCGGCTCAGGTCCGATTGTACGCAAATAGGGGGGGCGAATCAAGCCCGGCGACGCGGTGGGCCCGGGTATACCCCGTGGATACTACTCGGCGGCGGGCAGCGAGATGATCTCGGGTTTGAGTTCGCGGATCAGTCCGGGCAGCGACTGGGCATTGCCCACGATCACCAGCACCCCCCGGTCTCCCCGGCCGTGGGTGGGCGGAGTGAAGTACTCCTCCATCGATCGCTGCACCCGCTCCAGGTTGACTTTTTGCAGCAGGTTGGCGTAGGTGCCGTTGAGCTTGCGGGCCGGCTCGGCGTACAGGTTCTGCTGCACCATAGCCAGGTCGTGGTCGACCCGGGCCGTCTCCACGCTGTTCTTTTTCCAGAAGAAGTTCAGGGCGTCGAGGTACTCTTTGCGCCCGACCGGGTTGCCGCCCAGGCGACGCCGCTCGGCGTCCATCACGCCGACCAGTTTTTCCGCCTCCCCGGGAGCCACCCGGGCCGAACTCACCAGCACGGCGACTCCGGGATACTGGATCAACTCGCTGGTCACCGGGAAGTTGAGAACGTTGAACTGCCCCCGTGCCGCCTCGTAGATACGGCCGGTCGGATAGTGGAACAGGGAGAAGGTGGCCACGTAGATCGGCAGCATGTCGATCGGACCGCCGACGGGGGCGGCATCGATCAGGAAGATCTGCGGCGCTTCGCGGTCGGGCACGTCGAGCAGAAAAACCCGCCGCAGGTTGTTCGGCGCCGGCCGCTCGGTCGGGGGCGGAGCCCCCGCAGCGGGCCCGCCCGGCATCGCCTGCTTGAGCAGCCCGGCGGTCACGTAGGGGTTGACCTGTCCTTTCAGCATCAGGTTGGCATTCCGGGGACGGCAGACGCGGGCCCAATACGAGCGGAGCTGCGCCGCGTTGAGTCCCTCGACCGAGCCCGGTCCCAGCGGAACCGGCCCCAGCGAGGTGCCGGCGAACAGGTGGTGGAAAGCCACTTGCAGGGCCAGGTCCCGCTTCCAGTTGCGGTCCCGGGTCAGGTTGCGCCAGAACCGGGTCTTGGCCTCGGCAAAACGCTGGGCAGGAAATGACTGGGGCGAAAAGAAGGCATCGACGAACTTCACGAAATCGACCAGCCGGTCGGGCAGGAAATCGATCTCCACCCGCAACGAATCGGCCTGCTCCTCGATGTGATACTGCGGGGAGACGGAGCGCAACCGGCTCACCAGCCCCGATTGGCGATCCCCGAGCAGCAGGTGGGTGGCCAGCCGGAAGAGGGGCAGCGAGGTTCGCTCCGCCGGCAGGTGGTGGACCTTCAGGGTCAACTCGGCATGCACGTAGCGCAGCGACGGGTCGGGAAAAACGTACAGCGAAATGCCCTGGGAGGTGGTGAAAGTCAACGGGGAGGCGCCGGGCAGCGACCCCGCCAGCAGGCACAGGCCGGCGGCCAGGAACAGAGCGGGGCGCAGGCTAGCGGTCGGAGAGGACATTCAATTGTACCCGCTGGTTCCACTTCAGGTACTTCTGGGCGATCCGCACCAGGTCGTAGGGGACCACACGCCGAAAACGGGAAGCCCCCTCCTCCTCTCCGGGCAGTTCCCCGGTCAGGTGGACTTGCAGGGCGATCTCCAGGCAACGCCCCTCCAGGGTGGCCCAATTGCGGTAGTAATCGAGCGTCAGCAGGTCGCGGATCTCGCCCAGGCGGTGGTGGGAAACCGGGTTTTGCGTCAACGACAGCAGCTCCCGTTGCAACACGTATTTGGACCGCTCCAGTTCGATGCGACGATCGGCCGTGATCTGGATCACCAGCCCGTTCCCCCCCAGGTACTCGGTCAGCGAACCTGACACGACCACCTCGACCCCGGCGGAATCCATCGCCTCCTGCAGGTGAGAGACCCGGGGATCGACCAGGTAGAGGGCCAGGGCCAGGGCCGGAAGGTACTCGGGGCTCTGCCGGTGGGGAAAACGGAAGCCTGCCAGCAGGAAAGGCTGGGCAAGGCCCTCGATCACCCAGTTCTGCACGCTGGCGCGGGTGAAGAGGTCGGGCAGCGGCCGCAGCACCGGCGGCGAGGGGCGTCCCCCGGGCAGGTCCTGGAAGTGTTTGCCGATGGCCTGGCGCAGAGAGGCCAGTTCGAATTTCCCGGCCACCACCAGCAGGATGTCGGCGGGGTTACGGAACCTTCCATAAGTCTCGCGAATCCGTTCGGGGCGGAACGGGCGAACCTTGGCGGGATCACCGCCCAGCGGGGTTTCGTACGGGGTGCCCTCGAACAGATGGGTGTGGATCCATGCTTGCGCCCGGTAGATCGGACTGGCCTCGGCCAGCCGGGTCGCCCGCGCCGCCACCTGGGTCTGCGTGCGCTCGATGGCGGCATCGTCGAGCCGCAGCGAGCGGAGCCGTTCGGCGGCCAGCCACAGGGCCAGGGGGACCTCCCCGGCGGGCACGGTGTCGGCGAACACCGAATTGTCGTAGCCGACGCGGCTTTGCGTCGATCCGCCGCTGCGATCGATCAGCAGCTGGTGGTCGTAGGGTTCCACGTGCTCGGTGCCGTTGAACATCAGACTCTGGAAGAGATGGCTGGCGCCGCGCAGTTCGGGGGGATCGTCGGCCACCCCGAAACGGTGGTAGACCGTGACGCAAGCGGCGTCCACCTCGGGTTTCGGCGCCAGGATCACGCGCATGCCGTTGGGCAACTGGAACGACACCAGGGGTTCCTCGGCAGCCTGCGCCAAGCCCGTCACCAGGCAAAGCCCCAGCAGTACCGGACGAAGACGCAACGGCATGGGCAGTCCATCCCCCCGGACGAATTGTACCGGGGGGGACGGGCGAAGTCAAACCGGGGCTTCGGACAAACCGGGGTGAATTCAATTTTTTGAACCGCGAGCCCCGCCGTCGCCGCCGGGGAGCCGCTCTGAAATAGGCAATCTGCCCTGTTCCTGCGGGCCCCCGGGACAATTTCCCGGCAGCCCGGATACTGCGTGCCCAGGTTGGCAACGCTCTTGCTTCTGAAACGGCATGAAGGCAATTGAACTTCGGTTTTCCGGTCGGCGTGCCTGTTCTGGCCGTTGCCTGAAAACCTCTCTTCAATCAATCCAATCCAGGAGGTGCGACCAGGAAGCGAAAACTCTCCAGGTCAACCCGCAGTCCGGCGTGCGTCCTTCCGATTCCCGGGGTCATCTTGGCGGCGACGCCCGGATGCCGCGAGAAAATCCATTCAAGGAGATTGATGGAATGAAGAAGATCAAGCTTTTCTCGGCCCTGCTGGTCACCCTGCTGCTTATCGGCGGCGTGGTCATGGCCCAGGGTACGACCTCCAAGATCGTCGGTACCGTTACCGACAAAGACGGCACGCCGCTGCCCGGCGTCACCGTCAAGGCCTCCAACCCCAAGATGGTCGGCGAAGCGACCGCGGTTACCGATGAAAACGGTACCTACCGCCTGCTCGCCCTCATCCCCGGAACTTTCCGGCTGACCTACTCGCTGGAAGGCTTCCAGTCCGTGGTTCGCGAGAACATCTCGCTCACCATCGAACAGACCCTGAACCTCAAGGTCACCATGGAACTGGGCAAGATCCAGGAACAGATCGTGGTCACCGGTCAGGCCCCCCTGATCGACGTCAAGAGCACGGCCCGCGGCATGACCCTGACCAAGGAAGTCTTCCAGACCCTGCCGAAAGGCCGGAACTTCGACTCCCTGATCACCGCCATCCCCGGCGTCTCCAACGAGCCCCTGCTCGGCGGCAGCTCCTTTGACGGCGCCTCCGGTCTGGAAAACATGTACTACATCGACGGCACCGACACCACCAACATCGCCGACGGTTCCCGCGGCCAGGGTGCGGCCTTCGACTTCGTCGACGAAGTCCAGGTCAAATCCTCCGGTTACCAGGCTGAATTCGGTGGCTCGCTCGGCGGCGTCATCAACGTGGTCACCCGCTCCGGCGGCAACGAGTTCCACGGCGAAGTCGTCGGCTACTACTCCGGCGCCCCGCTGCGCACCAAGTACCGCGATGTCCTCGACCTCGACCTGGAAGACGACAGCGTCGCCAAGTACTACGACTACGAATACTTCTACGGCAAGGACAAAGACCACCGCATGGAAGGCGGCCTGAACATCGGCGGCTACATCTTCAAGAACAAGGTGTGGTTCTTCGGCTCGTTCCTGCCCGTCTACTACACCAACACCCGGACCGTCACCTATCTCGACGGCCAGCAGAAGGATTGGAAGCGCACCGAGAATTCGTGGAACTTCTCCGCGAAGGTCACCGCCCAGCCCTTCAAGAACCTGCGTCTGTCGGCCTCCGTGGTCAACAACTTCTACAAGTACAAAGGCGAACTCTCCAACGTGTTCGGCAACCAGAACCCCACCACGTCGTTTGACGACTACGGGTACTCCTATCCGAACATGTCGGCCAACGCCACCGCCGACCTGACCCTGGGCAACAACTTCCTGCTGTCGGTTCGCGGCGGCTACTTCCGCACCAACCAGAACAACATGCTGGTGGCTCCCACCGGGCCCTGCCTGCAGTTCCTGACCGAGGCTCCCGGCGGCTACTTCAAGACCACCAACATCGACCTGCTCGATGTGCCCGCCTCCTACCAGAAGCCCTCCGGCTGGATCAACTACCCCCGTTCGCAGTCGCAGACCCTGAACAAGGCCGTCAACCTGAAGTGGAACCTGGGTGCCGACCTGACCTACTTCCTCAACCTGGCTGGCGAACACTCCTGGAAACTGGGCATGAACTTCAAGCGCCAGGGCCAGGACACCGACAACACCGCCAACTACCCGGTGCTGTTCTTCGGCTGGGACCGTGACTTCGTCGCCTACGGCACCAACTACGGCCGCGGCCAGTACGGCTACTACGGCGTGCGCGGCAACGACGTGACCGGCCCCTACGGCGACTTCTACCAGGCCTATTCGAATGCCTGGTCGTTCTACGTCCAGGATTCCTGGACCATCGGCAACAAGCTGACCCTGAACCTGGGCGTGCGCGCCGAGTCCGAGTACATCCCCGCCTACACCGACAATCCGGACTTCACCGGCGTCAAGCCGATCGAGTTCGGTTTCGGCGACAAGATCGCCCCGCGCCTGGGCTTCACCTACGACGTGTTCGGCGATTCCTCGATGAAGGTCTTCGGTTCGTTCGGTTACTTCTACGACGTGACCAAGCTGGAAATGGCCGCCGGTTCCTACGGTGGCACCAAGTGGAAGAGCGCCTACTACGCCCTCGACACCTACGAGTGGGACAAGATCGGCATCGACGGCTACTTCCCTGGCCGGCTGCTGCATCCCAACGGCACCCTCGACTTCCGCGTTCCCTCCTTCGACTCCACCGATCCCGACCTGAAGCCTATGAGCCAGCGGGAGATCTCCTTCGGCGTGGAGAAGAAGCTGCAGGAAAACCTCTCCCTGTCCGTGCGCGTGGTGCAGAAGCACCTCCGTTACGCGATCGAGGACGTGGGCGTGCTGACCGACGAAGGCGAGATGTACTACACCGCCAACCCCGGTTACGGCTACACCCGCCTGGTGAAGAACGGCGGCAAGTTCGCCGACATCTACCCCGAGACCCCCAAGGCCCGTCGCGAGTACTTCGCGGTCAACGCGGCCCTCGACAAGCGCTTCTCCGACAACTGGATGGGCGGCCTGTCGGTTTCGTACAGCTCGCTGAAGGGCAACTACAACGGCCTGGCCTCCGGTGACGAGTACGGTCGTACCGACCCCAACGTCGCCCGCTACTTCGACCTGTGGTACCTGGCTTTCGACCGCGATCTGAACAAGATCGACGGCCCCCTGCCCGGCGATCGCCCCCTCTACCTCAAGGCCTACGGCTCCTATGCCTTCCCCTTCGGTCTCACCGTCGGCGCCATCCTCAACGTGATGAGCGGTATCCCGACCTCGACCGAGTGGGCCATGGACACCCAGGGCTACCTGCCCTTCGGCCGCAACAACCTGGGCCGGGCTCCGACCCTGTGGTTCGCCAACGCCTACGCCGAGTACAATCTGAAGCTGGGCAAGAACACGCTGAACATCAACCTGAACGTCGACAACGTGTTCGACATCAAGACCGCTCAGCGCTACTACCAGATCTACAACCAGGGCGCGGTCAGCGCTACCGATGACGTGCTGCTGGCCGGTGGCTGGGATATCAACGACTACGACCCCGTTCTCGATCCCCGCTACAAGATGAAGACCATGTTCTATGGTCCGCTGAATGCCCGCCTCGGCTTCAAGTTCATGTTCTAGGACTCACCTCCACCTGTAGAAGCCAAAAAGCCCGCCCCGGAACCCCCGGGGCGGGCTTCCTTTTTTCAGCTCCAACTCAATCAAACCCGATCGCGTTCAGCCGCCGCGCACCGCCCGCAACACCGCCAGTGACTTGACCGTCGCCGCCACGTCGTGGACCCGCAGCACATCGGCCCCGGCCAGCACGGCCAGCAGTCCGGCACTGACCGTCTCGAACTCCCGCTGGCCGGGTTGCTCCTCGCCGCTGATCTTGCCCAGAAAAGACTTGCGGGACAAGCCCACCAGCAGCGGCAGTTCCCGTGTGCGAAACTCGGAGAGCCGCCGCAACAGGGTCAGGTTGTCTTCGAGCCGCTTGCCGAAGCCGAATCCCGGATCGAGGATCAGCCGCTCCCGCAAGATCCCGGCGGAAACCGCCGCCTCGATCCGCTCGTCGAAGAATTCCCCGACCTCGCGCATCACGTCGCCGTAGTCGGGGGCCAGTTGCATGGTGCCCGGCGTCCCCTTCATGTGCATCAGCACCACCGGCACCTCGAGGCGGGCCAGGGTCTCCCCCATCCGCTCGTCGAAGCGCAACGCCGAGATGTCGTTGATCAGGTCCGCCCCCCCCTCTTCGACCGCCGCCCGGGCCAGCGCCGCCTTGCTGGTATCGACCGAGATCAGCACGTCGAAGCGCTCGCGGATGCGGGTGACCACCGGCAACACCCGGTCCAGTTCCTCCTCGAGCGATACCCCTGCGGATCCCGGGCGGGTGCTTTCCCCACCCACGTCGATGATGTCGGCTCCGGCCCCGACCAGCGTCTCCACCTGGCGCAGGGCCGCCTCGGGCCGGGCGAACCGTCCCCCGTCGGAAAAGGAATCGGGGGTGGTGTTCAGGATGCCCATCACCCAGGGGCCCTCGCGCTCGACGGTGCGGTTCTGCAATCTCAGTTTCATGGTTTTTCCGCGGGCATTGCGGGCGGCACCCCAGTTCGCCCCGCCACCGGCAGCAGCGCCAGCCCCGCCTCCAGGGTGGCAAAGTCACCGTCCAGCTGGCGTTCGTACATCGACTTCAACAGCTTGCCCAGTTCGGGCCCGGGAGAAAACCCCAATGCGAGCAGGTCCCGGCCCCGGATCAGCGGCTGGATGGCCTGCAGATCGAGCCGGTGTTCGTCTTTCGCCGCGGCAAACCAGCAGGCCACCGGATCGGCGGACAATTCGACCCGGGTCACCCCCTCGCGCGACAAGCGGTCGGCGCAATCGAGCAGGACCAGCAGGGAATCCTCCCCTTCCAGATCGCGGACCAGGCGGGCCAGAGCCCGAAACCCCGTCTCGGCCCGCAAACGGTAGAGTTCGTACAGGCGGTGATGGTTGCGGATCAGGTTTTCCACCACCCGGCGCAGCGGGAAGCCGTCCCGGGTTTCGAGGCGCAACCGCGACAGGATCTCGCCGGCCCGCTCCAGTCCCCGGGCGTCGTGCAGCGGAGAAGTGACGGTGAGCCGTCCCCGCTTGTACTCCCAGCGGGTGGTTTCGGCCTTGCCCACGTCGTGGAGCATGGTGGCCAATAGCAGGGCCAGCCGGTGGCCGTCATCGAGCCCAGCCTGAACGGCCAGATCCGCGGCCAGGTCGACGGCGAGCACGGTATGGGCCCAAACCGAGTGGTGCCCCTGCTCGTCGGTTTCGGGGTGGAAATGGGCATCCTGGATGGTCAAGGTCAGGCGCGCAAGCTCCGGATAGAGCTTGTCCAGCACCGACAGCCGCCAGTAGGCGCCGAGGCCGATTCCCGGTTTTCCGGCTTCGAGCAGCAGGCGGCAGAGTTCCTCGGCCACCCGCTCGGCGCTCAACTCGGCGAGCACCACATCCTGGGCGGCCCGCAGGATCGCCTCGTCGATAACGAAATCGAAGCGGGCGGCAAAACGTGCCGCCCGCAGCACCCGCAGCGGATCGTCACGGAAGCTGTCCGGACTGGTCATGGCCAGGACCCGGCAGCGGATGGCCTCGGCGCCGGCGAAAGGGTCGATCAGCAGGTTGTCGGCCAGACGCAGGGCGATCGAGTTGCAGGTGAAGTCGCGACGTCGCAGGTCCTCCTCCAGGGTGACCTGGGGACCGGTTTCGATGTCGAAATTGCGGTGATCGTGCGCCTCCTCGGTCCGCTTGCGGTCCCGCCGGGGAATGGCGATGTCGTAGGTCTGCTTTCCGGCCGTGAACTTGACCACGGCAAAGCTCCGGCCGACGGTGTTGGTTTTGCCGAAACGGCGCAGCCGCTGCTCGATCTCCTCGTACCCCAGTCCGGTGACCAGCAGGTCGATATCGAGCGGTGCCCGGGCGTCCGCCCCGCGCAGCAAGTCGCGCACCGGCCCGCCGACCAGGTAAACCTGTTCGCCGAAGAGTTCCACCATCAGGTCGCGGTGGGGAAAGGAGGGGGCCCGCAGAGTCGAGGGCATGGTCATTCCGGCAAGCCGTTCAGGAAGCGGTCCAGGAGGGACTGCTGGTCCGCGTCGATCGCCTCGATCCGAAGCGCCAGCCGCCGGTGCCGAATTTCGTGCTCCAGTCGCACGGTGCGGGCCCGGCGGATCACCAGAGCCCCCGCCGGAGTCTCGACCAGGACATTGGCCAGTTCGGTCCCTGGGGGAAGGAGCTTGAGGGGGAAGTCGGGCTCGATGGCCATCCCGCTCTGGGAAAGGTCGATCACCTTCGCCCGCTGTCCCAGCCGGTCGGGCTCGGTCAGGGTGATCCAGACCTGCTCGCCCGGAGGCAATACCCGGCGAAAGGAACGACGCCCTTCTTGCCCCGAATGGGCGAAATCGCCCCGGGACTGACGAAACTTCTGCCGCACATCTCGACGCCGGCGTCGCTCCAGCAAAAGCCCCGCCACCGCGAACACGACCAGCACCGCCAGCACCAGGATCAGGCCGGCCTTCAGGGGGAACAGGGCGGGGCGGGCCGGGGGAGCGAAAAACAACCAGGTCATGAGGCCATCTTAGCCAAAAGGGACGCCCCTGTCAAAGCGTTTCCAGGCCGTCATTGTGCTCCATGACTTTTTAGGTTATATTCCTTCCTGATCCAAGGAGGATTCATGAAAAAAGTACTGTTCGTCACCATCCTGGTGGCCATGGCCCTGACTCTTGCCTGGGCGGATGACACGACCAAGAAACCCTGCCCCCAGACCGGTGCTGCCGCCGCCACCGATTGCTCCCAGACCGCTCAAGGCAAGGAATGCGCCAAGGCCAAAGAGGGTGGCTGTTCCGCCAAGCACGGCCAGGAAATGGCCAAGGGCAAGTGCGCCGAGGGTTGTACCTGCGCGAAGTGCAAGGAAATGGCCGCCGCCGGCCCGATCAACACCAAGTGCCCCGTTACCGGCAAGCCGGTCGATGCCAAGGTCACCCTGAAGCACGGCTGCTGCACCATCGCCTTCTGCTGCCCCGACTGCCTGGCCAAGTTCCAGGCCGAACCGGCCAAGTACATGAAGGCCCTGTGCGACGAAGCCTGCGCCAAGGACGGCAAAAAGTGCGCCCATGGTGCCGCTTGCAAGGAAATGGCCAAGGGCAAGTGCGCCGAGGGTTGCTCTTGCGCCAAGTGCAAGGGAACGGCCGCGGCGGCTCCCGCCCCCGAGGTCAAGAAGGACGCCAAGGACTGCGCGGCCACCTGCAAGGACGCGGCCACCTGTGCCGCCAAGAAGGACAAGCCCGAGTAATCGCGGATTCCGATTCGAAAGACAGCGCCGCTCCCACGCGGGGGCGGCGTTTTTTTTTACCCGGATTCGCCGCTCAGGGAACCGGCACGTGGGCCAGCAGGGTGTCGATCAAATCGTCGCTGGTGCGCTCCTCGGCCTCGGCCTCGTAGGTCAGGATCAGGCGATGGCGCAGGGCATCGCGGGCGATCGACTTGACGTCGTCGGGGGTGACGTAGGCCCGCCGCTGGATGAAGGCCACCGCCCGGGCCGCCTCGGTGAGGACGATCGAGGCCCGCGGCGAGGCGCCGAACTGGATCAGGTTCTTCATCTTGTCGAGGCCGGCCTTGGCCGGATCGCGGGTGGCCACCACCAGCGAGACGATGTAGTCCTTGATCCGCTCGTCGACGTAGATCGACCGACAGACGGCGACCAGACGGGTGAGGTCGGCGGGGGTGCACACCTTCTGCAAGGGGGGCGGTGCGCTCTGGGCCACCCGGCCGACGATCTCTTTCTCCTCCAGCGGGGTGGGGTAGGTGATCTTGACCTTGAGCATGAAGCGGTCGACCTGGGCTTCGGGGAGGGGGTAGGTCCCCTCCTGCTCGATCGGGTTCTGGGTGGCCATGACCAGAAAGGGGGCGGGCAGGGGGTGCGAGGTTTCGCCGATGGTCACCTGCCGTTCCTGCATGGCTTCCAGCAAGGCGCTCTGCACCTTGGCCGGGGCCCGGTTGATTTCATCGGCCAGCAGGAGGTTGGTGAAGACCGGTCCCTTTTTGGTATGGAAATCGCCGGTTTTGGGGGAAAACACCATCGTCCCGGTCAAGTCGGCGGGGAGGAGGTCGGGGGTGAACTGGATGCGCCGGAACTGCAGGTCGAGCACCTGGGAGAGGGTCTTGACCGCCAGGGTCTTGGCCAGCCCCGGCACCCCTTCCAGCAACAGGTGCCCCTGGGTGAGCAGGGCCACCAGCATCCGTTCCAGGAGTACCCGCTGCCCCACGATGACCTTGCTCATTTCGGTGATCACCCGCTCCAGGGGTTGGCTCTCCCGACGGATCGTTTCGGTCAGGGCGGCGATATCGGGGTTCATGGGCGCTCCTTTCACTGGTATTTCTGGCGATAATCGGGGCCGCGGATCTCGACGGTGCGGGCCATCTCGTACAGGCGCGAACGGATGCGGGCCGAAACGCGGTCGGTCAGGATGTCCTCGGCGCCGATGCGGCGGTCGAAGTAGTTGGTGGCGAAGAGGGTGACCCGGCCATCGTTGTAGCGACGGTTGACCAGGAAGTAGATGTTGTCCTCGACGTAGGGGCTGGGCCGCGAAGCACCAAACTCGTCGAACAGCAGCAATTCGGCACTGGCCAAACGCTGCATCAAACGCTGGATCAGGGCGAAATCGCGGGTGGTGGTATCCTCGCCCGAGCGCATCTCGCGCACCAGATCGTTCCAGTCGATGTACTGCACGTCGGTGCCCTGATCCTGGATCAGGTGGTGGGCAATCGAGCAGAGCAAACGGGTTTTGCCCACCCCGGTGGGCCCCTGGAAGAGCAGCCCGCCAGCAACCGCCGGGTATTCGGCCACGAACTTCTCGGCCACCTGGCGGGCCTGAGCCTGGGAAGAGTTCTCTTTGCCCGGCAGGTACCCTTTCAATTCGACCCCGGCAAAGCGGACGGGGATGCCCGAATTTTCCAGCCGTTTGGCGAAGAGGTCCCGCTGCCGGCACGGGCAGCGCACCGCCACCTCGCGATCCTGGTTTTGCACCAGCATCCAGCCCGTCCCCTGGCAACGCGTGCAGGTCTCTTCCATGGTCAGTTCAAGGCTCCATCGATGCCCTGCTTGATCAGTTTCTTTTTGAGTTTTTCCAGGGCCTTCATCTCGATGCGCCGGATCCCTTCGGGGCTCATGCTCATCTCTTTGGCGATCTCGCGCAGTTTCATGGCATCGTCGGCCTTGAAACCGAAACGCATGCGGATGATCTCGGCCTCGCGCGGAGTGAGCTCGTCGATGTCTTCGTGGATCAGCTCCCGCAGGGTGTTGCCGAACATCAGGTCCTGGGGGTCGGGGGCCGATTCGTCGGGGATCAGCGAGGAGAGCTGGGTGGCATTCTCGTCTTTGACCCCCTTGTCGAGCGAGACGATCTCCTCGGGTACCGACAGCATCACCCGGATCTTCTTCTCGGGGATCTTCAGCAGTTCGGCCATCTCTTTTTCGGTGGGCTGCCTTTTGAGTTTCTTGCCCAGCTTGAAGTAGGCCTTCTTGAAATTCAGGAAGTCGTTGTAGAAGATGTCGGGCAGCGAGATCAGGTTCTGGTTTTTCGAGAGATAACGGCGGATCTCGGAACGGACCCACCACAGGGCGTAGGTGAAGAAACGGTTTTCCCGGGCGGGATCGAATTTCTTGAGCGCCTCGATCAACCCCTTGTTGCCCTCGTTGATCAGGTCGAGAAAGTTGTCCCCCTTGAAGTAGTATTTGAGGGCCTCTTTCACCACCAACCGCTGGTTGGCGACGATGATCTGGGCGAACGCCGCCTCGTCCCCCGCCTTGGCCCGCAGGATCAGCGCCCGTTCGTTTTCGGCGTTCAGGGGGGGGATCTTCTTCACCTGATGGAAGTACAGGTTCAGCGAATCGAGCGACTCGCGCCCCCTACTCTTTTTCATGGCCCTTGAACACCGCGATCGGCGAGGAAGAGTAGCGGACGATGGCGCTCTTCTTCTGCTCGAAGAGTTCCTCGCGGCCGACGAAGAATTCGGTTTTGAGTTCCTCGAGGAATCGGGCGAACTCTTCCTGCATCGATTCCATCTTGGCCTTCATGTTCAGGATGATCTCGATCCCGGCCAGGTTCACCCCCATCTCGCGGGTCAGGTTCAACACGAACTCGAGTCGCTTCAGGTCCTCGTCGGTGTACAATCGCGTGTTGCCCTTGGTACGCGAGGGGATCAGCAGCCCCTCCCGCTCGTACAGGCGCAAGGTCTGGGGATGGACGTTGTACTTGCTGGCCACCGCCGAGATGAAGTAGGTCTTTTCCTTCATGGCTCGAACAGGTCGCGGCGAGGCTCGTAGGGAGCCACCCGCTCGATCTCCTTGAGCAGGTCCCGCACCTTCAGGTCCTTGGTGGGCGGAGGGACGATGCGCATTTCGATCAACATGTCGCCCGGCTCGTGGGTTTTGGGCGAAACGATCCCCTTGCCCTTCAGCCGCAACTTCTGCCCCGACACCGTGCCGGGGGGGATTTTGAGCAACGCCTGGCCGTCGAGGGTCGGCACCTCCACCTTGGCCCCCAGGGCGGCCTCGGTGTAAGTGACCGGCAAGGTGATCTCGAGATGCTGGCCGTTGCGGCGGAACACCCGGTGGGGGGTGACCTGGATGGCGATGATCAGGTCGCCGGTCTCGCCCCCCTGACGCCCCACGTTGCCCTTGCCTGGAATACGCACCTTGGAGCCATCATCCACTCCCGCCGGGATGCGCACCCGGATCTTGGCCACCCGCTCGACCCGGCCTTCACCGCCGCAGGCCCGGCAAGGATTGCCCGGCAAGGTGCCGGCGCCTCCGCACTGCGGGCACAGGGAGCCGAACTTCATGAAGCCGCTCTGTTTCTGGATCCGCCCCTTGCCCTTGCAGGAGGGGCAGGTGGCGGTGGTGGAGCCGCGGTCGACCCCCTTGCCCGCGCAGGGAACGCAGGATTCCTTATGGCTGACCTGGATCTGGGTTTCCAGCCCCATGGCCGCATCGATGAAACTGAGATTCATCGAGTAGAGCAGGTCTTCGCCGCGCTCGCTGCGGGCGGCGGCCTGACCGCCCCCCCGCTCGAAGCCGCCGAAGTTGCCGAAAATGGTCTGGAAGACGTCGCCAAACGAGCTCGATCCGGTCTGGGAAAAGTCGAAACCCTCGAAGCCGGCCCCGGTCCGCCCCCCCGCCCCGGCGGGGCCGGTAGTGCCGAAGGTGTCGAACTGCTTGCGCTTCTCGGGATCCTTGAGCACCTCGTAGGCCTCGGTCATCTCCTTGAACTTCTGCTCGGCGGTCTTGTCCCCGGGATTCAAGTCGGGATGGTACTTGCGCGCCAGCTTGCGATAAGCCTTCTTGATGTCGGCAAGGGTCGCCCCTTTGGCAACCCCCAAAATGGCGTAATAATCCTTCATGGTGATCAACTTGGTGAATCGCGCGACGAAGGCCTTTTGGCGAAGGCCACCCCGTCATGCGCCGACCCACCGACCTTGGCCCATCATACCATCGCCGAACTCCTTTTTCAACCGGCGTTACGGTCCAGGCGCTGCAGATTTTCGGATACGTACTCCCGCAGAAAACGGAGCACATCGGGATGGGAGAGGTGCAGCCCGCCCGCTTCGGCTCGCACTTCGCCTGAAGAAACGGTGAAACGGCCCCCGTCGGTTTCGTAGTCCAGCACCAGGTCGACCGTTTCCAGCGTGACCATCAGGGTCACCACCGTGCCCGCCAGGTCGCCCAGCGGCGGACAATCGAGGTGGTTGCGCTCCAACCGGGCGCCGATGGTAGTTCCCTGCCCCGGCTCGCTGTCGATCGAGAACTCGCCGTGGCAGATGCGGGCCGTGTCCTTGAGCAAGGGGATGCCCAACCCCACCTTCTTGAACCCCTTGGTGGTGTAGAACGGATCCTGCACCTTGACCACGGTTTCCGCATCCATGCCTCGGCCGTCATCCTCGATGGCGAGTTCGAGCGACCCTTTTTCTACCGACTGAAGGAGGCGGATCACAATCCGCCGGGCCCCGGCCGCGGCCGAGTTCTGCACCAGATCGACGATGTGAAAGCACAGGTCTTCAACCATGGCGGAACCCCAACCGGAAACGACGCTCGAGCCCGGCCCGGTAGATGGCGGACAGGCTTACCGAATCGACCTCGAACTCGGTATAGGCCCGGCCGATGTCCCCCAGGTAGTGGGCATCGGAACTGGTGATCCAGGGGCGGTCGCCGAGCAGGGGCAGCAGGGGATTCCCCTGCGGGGCCGCCGCCACCGGGTACGACACCTCGAACAGGGAGTCCGAGAGCTCCTCGGGCACCCAGCCCAGGGTCACCAGCAGGCCGTGACCCGGGTCGTCGACGTGGGCGGGGATCACCTCGCCCCCCTCCCGCCGCACCCGCTCGACCAGTTCGCCCAGGGAGAGGCCGAGGGCGTTGGCCAGCAGCTTTTCCTCGAAGCCAAGCACCTCGTCCCGCTCGTCGACCACCGCCTGATCGCCGAAGAAATCGGGGTTGGCCGGCACCGCAGGCAGCAGCGGATAGATCCGTTCGTAGCAGCGCTCACATGGCGGATAGGCGGGAAACAGGCAGAGCACGTGGATGTCCTCCTGGGTCTGGGCCTCCAGGCCG
>CAZTNO010000007.1:0-26129 GCA_964614865.1 uncultured Clostridia bacterium | reverse complement strand
CCGGTTCCCTACGAGGACTTCGGCATCCAGTCCTACCTGTGCCGGCCGATCTTCTCGGCCGACATCCTGGGCATCTTCCTGCTGATCCTGGGCTCGCTGGTGTTCTGCGCGGGGATCTTCCCGGCCCTGCGGGCCTCGCGTCAGAACCCGATCGAGGCCCTGCGCTATGAATAGGGGTAAGAAATGATCGACCTGCGCAACATCCACAAGACCTACCAGTCCGGCGAGGTCTCTTTCGAGGCATTGAAGGGGATCTTCCTCAAGATCGAACAGGGCGAATTCGTCTCGATCATGGGGCCTTCGGGCTCGGGCAAATCGACCCTGATGAACCTGATCGGCTGCCTCGACACCCCGACCGAAGGGTCCTACTACCTCGAGGAGCGCAACGTGGCCGGCCTCACCTTCGACCAGCTGTCGGAGGTGCGCAACCAAAAAATAGGCTTCGTCTTCCAGAGCTTCAACCTCCTCCCCTACGCCACCGCCTACGAGAACGTCGAGCTGCCGATGCTGTTCAACGGCAAGAACTCCGCCCAGCGCCGCCAGCGAGTGCTCGATCTGCTGGAGATGGTCGGCCTGACCAACTGGCAGAAGCACCGGCCGACCGAGATGTCGGGCGGGCAGCAGCAGCGGGTGGCCATCGCCCGGGCGCTGGCCATGGAACCCCCGGTGCTGCTGGCCGACGAGCCCACCGGCAACCTCGATTCGCGCAGCGGTGAGGAGATCATGGCCCTGTTCGGCACGCTGTGGAAGGAGGGCAAGACGATCCTGATGGTCACCCACGACCCGCAGATCGCCGCCCACTCGCAGCGCACCATCCACCTGCGCGATGGCCTGGTGGCGGACTGAGGCGGAAGGGGAGGGCGAACTGGTTCGACAGCTCCGTTCGGCTCGGGGGGACGATAATGTAATTATGTTGCAATAAGTTGCCATCTATGGCATATAACTACCATGAAATTCGACGAACTCTTGCGGATCGTCCGGGATGAACCCGTATTCTCGTCGGGCCTACTCCAGGCAGGAAAGGCCAATAGAATTGACATTTCCAGGCAACTGTCGCGCTGGACCTCCGCGGGGAGGCTGATCCAGCTTCGCCGCGGCCTCTACATGCTGGCGGGCCATCGCTTGCAACACGCCCCCCATGGCTTCACGATCGCCAACCGCATCCAGAGAGGGTCGTACGTCAGCCTGCAGTCGGCGCTTTCCTTCCACTCGTTGATCCCCGAGCACGTTCCCGTTGTCACCAGCGTCACGACAACCAGGCCGCACCTTCTGGAAGCGGGAGCCGGCACCTATCAATTCCGCCATATCCATCCGGACCTGTTTTTCGGGTATCAAACCCGCGATTTATGGGATGGAACGAGCGCCTTCATCGCCTTTCCGGAGAAAGCGTTGCTCGACTTGATCCATTTGACCCCGGGAGCCGACCATCCAGACTTCCTTCGGGAATTGCGTTTGCAAAACTTGGAGGCGCTCGACATGGAAAAACTGTACGAATACGCCCGCCGCAGCCGGAAGAAGAAATGGCTGCGAGCGGCGAACTTGATCCAGGCCCTGGCCGCCGGGGAGGAAGGATGAAGGAACACCTCGTGCGAATCGTGGGGGATCTCCCACCTGGCCAGCGCAAGAACATCGCCCGCGAATACCTGCAGGCGAGGATACTCGGATTCATCCAGGAAAAAAAGGGGTTCTCTTCCTGGATATTTTTGGGCGGCACCGCGTTGCGGTTTCTGTACGGACTTCCGCGTTACTCGGAAGATCTGGACTTCTCCCAGACGGGCCCTGACGACCGACCTGACTTCAAGGGCATTGTCGAGGGGATCGGCCGCCAGTTCCAAAACGAAGGATACGCCGTCGCCTTGAAGTATTCGGGCCGCCCTCCCATTTCAGCCGCATTCATCCGTTACCCTGGTCTGCCTCGCGAGCTTGGCTTTTCCGCCCATCCGGGCGAAATGCTCGCCGTAAAGATCGAAGTCGACGGCAATCCTCCCGCCAGTGGAAAGACCGAAACCACCATCGTCCGCCGCCATCTCCTGTTGAACATCCTGCACCATGACCAGTCCACCCTGCTGGCCGGGAAGCTGCATGCCCTCCTGTGCCGCCCTTATACAAAAGGCAGGGATCTCTACGACCTCTTCTGGTATCTCTCGGACCGCTCGTGGCCCGATCCGAATTTGGCATACCTGAATCAGGCGCTTTTGCAAACCAGGTGGCCGGGACCCGAGCTAACCACGAAGAACTGGAAAAAAGAGATCGCCGCCCGATTGAGCGTCATCAACTGGCCGCAGGCGATTGCCGACGTCCGCCCCTTCATCGAGCGCAGCCAGGAGTTGGACCTGCTGACGCTTGAGAATCTGAGAAAGCTGCTACGCTAAAAAGCCCATTTCAAGACGAGATCGGACCGGATTCACGGACCGACAAAAAACATAAAGGATGGGGAGACAGCACCCCCCTACTCCCGCCCGTGAAAAACCAGGAAAGCGCCAGGGGCCGAAGCCCTTGAGGGTTGTCTATTCGTTGATCGCCTTCTCCAACGAAGCTAGCCCATTCATGATCTCGTCGAAAACGGGAATGTTTCCGAACAGCATTGCCCGCATCGTCTGGTAATCCTTTTTCAATTCGGCACTGTGGTACGCTGGGGGAAGCAGCTTCAGGCTCCCGGGGATCGCTTCCTCGTACTTGGCCCACGGACAACGATAGAACTGCTTTTTAAATCTCACCACCTCGTCGAGTAGATCGATTCTGGCCAGCGCCAGTTTCCGGATCGGCATCAGGCTCAACCTATACAGGTCGTAGTAGTGCCGGGAGTAGCGGGGAGGCAGGAGTTTGCTTGCCGATCGATGGGCTTCCTGGTGCAGGATCGTCGCCTTTTCCCAGAAGCTTCGCTCAGCTTGGATGGTGCGAATCGACGTCTCCGCCCGATGGAAATGCTCAGGGTAATAGTCTGCTGCGTACGGGCGAATCGTGCGTGGCTCATTGGGTGTCCACTCGGCCATGGGGGCGATCTCGAGCCGAATCTCCGGCAGGATGGCTCTTATCGAAAAGGCCTTCGGATACCGGATGAAGACATCCTGCCCCCGGGCGGAAACGCTCAGTTCACCCTCGACAAGGCCAGTCATCGCGGGGAGGACCCTTGGTACAAAGTCGCTTGCCAGAAAATCCGCCGTCCTCTGATTGGCCTCTTGGCAGAACCGGCCCTGCTGGGTCGTGCTACGTTGCTCCCAGGGGATCTCCCGCGAATAGCCCAACAGGCGCCAATCCAGGATCAGGTCGATGTCCTCGGAAAACCGGTCGATCGCATGGTACGCCTTGGAGAGACTTGTGCCCCCCTTGAAGGCCAATTGGTCTTTCCAGAAACAATCGTGAAACAAGAAATCCAGCACCCAGCACACCCAAAAATCCTTCTCAACGATGGCTTCATGGACGCCCATCCGCTGCGAGGCCGCCCTGAACAAGTCGCGCCGATCCTTTTCCGGAAAATTGGCCACCTTACGCATGGGGGGGCTCCTCTTTGGCCAGCTTCTTCACGATCTCATAGATCCAGGCGGTGACGTAGCGAGCTTCCCTGAGCAGGAGCGTGCGATCCCTGTCATCCAGCTTCTCGCGGAGTGTGGCCAGGACTTGATCATCGACGTTGGTCTCACCCAGGGCCTTGATCGCCTGGACAATCAAAGCGGTTCTGGGCGAGAGGGCAGTCGTTTCCTTGTTGGTGCGGTGCGTGAAGAGCAGGGTGCCCCCTTTCCAGTTGTACTTCTTCGTCGGTCCGTCGCTGAAGTACTGCCATTGGGCCGGGACCTGAGTCGAAAGCCCCAACTTGTTGAGCGCCGTTTCGCCTGTCGGCACAACCGTCCAGCCATGAGCCCGGGAGATGGCCTTGGCGATAACATCGGGATCTGGGGCCGACTGGGTATTCAGTAACGTGCTGAAGGCCGGATAGTCATAAACGCCGCGGAGCAAGCGACGGATTGTTCCCTCCTTGGTCAGGCGGGAGAGGATTTGCCGCACGGTCTCGTGATTGGCCAAATCCAGAAAATCTTTCGGCGAGAACGCGTACCCTCTCCCCATTCCGTATATCCTGGAAACAACCATTCTGGTAATATTTCCGTTCATTTTCCTCTCGGCATCTGTCACGTATATTACCTAATTTACGTGACAATTGCAAGGTGCCGGTAGCAGATCTCGCCAGCCGCAATAGAAGCTACACCCCCAACTGTGCCGGCCTGCCCAGCGCAAAGCGGCCTTTCTTGCGGATTGAGATAGACTTGTATGTCAGGCCACCTCAGGGCACTCGGCCGGCAAGACCTTCAAGTTGCGCAGGACACGGATCACATCTTCCCGCCTTTAAATAAATCAGCGAAAGCACCGCACGAGCACGGCTCATGGCCACATAGTGCATTGAGAGTGTCTTGTCCCCAAATTTTGGCGATTCAAGATCTACAACAATAATAGCCTCATTCTCCAACCCTTTGAAATTAGAGATCTCTGCGAAGTTAATCTTTCTGAATGGAGTATTGCGCAGTGAATACTCATCCAAAATCTGAATTTCACGTTGTAGAGATTCGCGAAGCAATGAAGCTGATGACTCATTGAATGGAAACGGAGACAAAATAGTGACACTTCCCGAAGAAACACCGCCCACATCGACAATTTCCCTGATTTCCAATGCCAACACCTCGGCCGAAGCTTCTCTTGTAGTCACGACATGCTCGCGGATTTTTGGACCCTCACCAGCGCCACGAACGCCCATATCAGCACCGAGTGCTGTTTGAACCTTTTCTAGAATGACGCGCGTATTCCGACAATTCGTTCGAAGTGGAATCTGTGCTGGATTGCTATTCAGAAGATAATCAATTGCTTCCTGATCCGGATTCTCGAAAAAACCTGACTGATTGTTTACATCATGAAAAAAGGCCCAACGACCTTCGCTCAAACCATTGCGCAAACAGGCATCGAGGTTATCCAGACTCTCCATATCAAAAAGGTCTTGACCTTCATCAACAATCATCGCATCGAAGTAATCCAAGTCTGCCCGTCGACAAGCAAGGCGAATCGATTCTGCCTGAGTCACCACCAATCCAGGCAAAGAAAACTGGGATTCGAGATAACGCTTTAACCATGGAGAACGGCACGCAAGGACAACTTTCGCTCCCTCAGCAGTCCAGCGGCGGGCAAGCTCCAAGGCCAGAAATGTCTTTCCAGTTCCCGCTCCCCCTGAACACATCACTCTCCGGTTGGCAGCAACCACATCGACCATTGCCATCTGATCCTCAGTGAGTGAGACAACCCGCTCTTCTGCTTGGTTCGCCTGAACATATAACGGGATCGCAGTTTCAAATTCGGGCCTGAGATAATGACGCAAATCCTTCAAAGTTGCGGGATCCGGTCGCCGGGGATGACTGTCCTTGTTGCGCCAATATTGAAAGAGCTTACGCAGCCACCGTTCAAAGTCTCGCATATCGCGGGGGCCAGCAAGAACGTGGGGATCCCATTCGGCGCCCGTCTCTCTCCACTCGCAGTCAGGGAAAACCACTCCGTATCCGATCGTGAATTGCGAAACCATCCCTATGCCGAATTTGGCCTCAAGGTTTCTCAATAAGCCATGCAAAGCCGAATCTGCCTGCTTGAAAGGCGATTCGTTTTTTTCGAATACGGATCCCCACCTGTCGGTATACTGCCAAACTCCACCTCGGCAAGCTACGCCCCCACCTTTTACTTCCAAAACAAAGATTCCGGGGTAGCCGCAAATCAAAAAGTCGATTTCACCGAAACGCTTATAAGCATGCTGCGTCAGGTAGACTGAATGATAGGCTACCAATGATTCTTTCTGCTCATCGGTGCTTATGGAACGCAGGCGATCAAACAATCGCTTCTCAGCTTGACTTTTCGTTCCGTGAGGCGTTGCCGGAATCATCAACATAGTTACTCCTCAAGCCTTGAATAAATCTCTTGTCTTCTTTTCAGCTTTGAGTGATATTGTAGCTCCGCTGAATAGACTAAAAAATTGTTCTGAGTTGACTTCGGTTACCACTGCCTTAACATCCCCAGGCAGCATGATCTGTATGCCACTGCCATCAATAACCATATGGTACTCACCCTTGCCCAAAGTGATGCGCGTTTGAATACACTTGACCCACTTTGATTCACGTGCTAGTAGCAGCGCTGCCTCACGTTGTTTTGCGGTCCATTCTTTAGCCTCTGGCATGAATAGCTCTCGTAAGGGCATTGGCCGCGCTGGCGGTTTTCCCAAGTCTATTCCTGATCCATTCATCCGATGGGCGATAGCTACCATACGATGGCATACCGCCGATTGGAGCCCATCGACATTGCGAAAGTCCAGCGGCAGACCAAGCCACCCATCCCGTGCTGCAAAGAGAATCGCAGCTCCCAAATAGTCCGCCTCGGTAAGTAAGGGATGCCGAAACTCGACTAACTCTGAACATTTTTCACGCAAAAAAAACAGGGCCATTACCCTTGAGAATGGCTTCGGATGCCTCTCGAAGAGTTCCGTAATGGTGCTGTTCGCAAATCCAACCAATTTGCGCAGATCAATTGTCAGTTTCGAGAGCGCCTGCTTCATCTTTTCATCCAGGTCCTCTCCGGCGGTTTCCAGGTACCCTAGAACCGCATCTCTTGGGCTCGTGATGTCGCCCGCGGAGCGACTAGCTGTCACGCTATCGACTGCGCCCCAGAACAGCTTGGGCAATAGGTCATTAGACGTACCAATTGATCCGGTTTCCAGCCAAGCACCTAGATCGCGGACCATAGGGTCGGACACTGACAATCCTTCAGTAAATGCAGGGTCGAATCCTAGTTGACAGGCCCGCATGCCGAGATCTCCAAGGTTTCCCATCCGAAGCAACATTGCCATGATACCGCCTGCTGCGAAGGATTTATCCAACGCAGAATCGCGCTCCGGCAATGTCAGTTCCGCAGGATGCCATGGTGATTTGTTGGCCTTTGCGAACAGCCGTGCGTCTATCTCACGCTTGAAGTCAAGTAGAGGCACATTCCCAAAGTCACGGGCATCAACCTCGCAACTCAACTTGTCTTCTTTCGACCTAAATACGATTGATTCGACCCAGGTAATTGGCAAGGGGGCGGGTACAAACAATGCCACCTCGTTGCCGTTGAGTTCATCCGGAAACCTGACATCACGAGACTGACCATCACCGTCTATGACCTTGATCCCGCCGCTCAGGGATTTCACATCAATCGTGGCTACGCAGGGTATCAGGTGAGACTTTTCACTAACAGACAAATCAATAGCTGCCTGCGGCACGTTATCGGCAAATAGTGGAATCCAACCCGGAAAGCTCGACAAGGTGTCGAGGTAGTGTTTTGCCCCGAATCCCTTAGGCGACATGACCATACCTGCTGCCAGCATGTACAGGAGGTTACGCTGATTGGTCACCAAACGCCATTTTAGTGAATTTGATTTTTTTTGCGGGGCTTCTATTTCTCTAAACAACATTGTATCCTGTCTCATTATTTCATCTCCTGATTTCAATAACATCTGGGTTAATCGGAACAATGGCATCAATTGGACAAGGATTATCAGCGTTTTTTAACATGACAACATTTTCCCGTGCACGGGCAACCATGACATAAAAAATGCGTTTTTTCTCATCAATAATATTATTATAACAACGATGTTGATCGATATCTGCGAGAAACACGCTATCAAACTCGAGTCCCTTGCATGATTGTGCATTAATTATCATAATGCCACCTTCATCGAACGACAGTGTAGTGTAATCGGCTCCGCTTTGGTATGTTTGTATTGGTGGTCTTCCTTGGTCTAGTTTTAGATTGGCTGTTGAGGTGGCATGAAAGTACATATCGCGGATCTTATCGTTTGGAGTAATGATTCCGAATAGCTTACTGGGATTTCTATCGGCCGTTTTGAGAATCGTACTGATTACGGAGGAAAAAGTCTCGTGACAAGCTTGCCCATATTCAACGAGTATCGGTCGTTCTGCGGTTCGTTTCACCGAGGGTAACGCCGGAGGAGGGCTGGCCGGATCGCCAGTGTAGAATTCCCGCGCAAGTCGGGCCGTCGGATAGGAATTGCGGTAATTTTCCTTCAATTCAATCACATCGTCAGACGAGACAGCAAGGACGTTCTCAATATCCTGACGAGAGCTGTTTCTACCAGAAGTGATTTGCTGATTTTGGTCTGCCACGACGTAAAAATTTTCAAAACCTAGATTCACTAAGGCCCTATAAAATTCTGGTGGCATATCCTGACCTTCGTCAATAACCAGAAACGGCAATTTTTTTTGATTTTCAACTTCCTGAACTTCAGAAACAATCTTTAGCACCTCATCCCAGTCAATTTCTTGCCATGTCGCCCCAGTTTTAGCCGGTAAGTGGGGAACACTTTGCTTAGTCCATACAGGAAAATTGCTTGAAAACCAACTTTTCCAGGTCTTGCTTTTCAACTTGGGACCAAAAAGATGGCGACTTGCCTGATGGAGAAGGTGGTTGTAAACGAGAAAAACGTAGTTCTCACTGTCGTCTTGGTGACGGCGTGACCTCAAGAGAGCAAGTACAGATTTTCCGGTTCCTGGGCCGCCGATGACAAGATGCTGCCCCTGTTTGGGAAGCGCCCGTGCGTCCTCCTGTTCCTTGCTGAGATCCTGAATTCCAGGAAGGGTAAATCTTCGCTTGGCCATTGTTAGAATACTCCTGCTTATTAAAAACTAAGGAGCCCCGGAATGCCGGCCGCCGAATCCCCCCTGATGAAGGTACGATCAAGCAAAACATTGCCATAGGCACAACTGGGCTCAGGTACCAGTACGCAGGCGTGACATGCGGCGCGATTCAGAAGACTCGGCCCCTGACCATCATGTTCGCTGCACACCGGGTCAAGAGAACACCATTCAGCATGGTCAAAGACGCTAGAGAGCAACAATAGAAAGCGTCGTGGCTCAGCCAATTCCGCCAGACCTCCCAAGGAACCCACGACATCCGGCACAGCCACATACACGAGGATGCCGGCCATCGAAGCATCGCCTGACGTGCAGTAGATCCGCTCTTTCAACGAGGCTGCCGGATAACCGGCCTCTGTCTCCAACTGCCGGATCAGCAGATGCGCCAAGGTATGCAACAACAAGAAGCGCGGAGTGACCGGAGGTTCAGGATCAAACTGAAAGGAGGCGGTTATAAATCGACGGTGGAACTTTTCTGCCAGGGCCAGCAAGGCCGGATGGCTCTCCCACGATGTCAGAATTTTTTCTTCTAGCGAAAAGAAAATCCCCTCCCCATATAGCTCAACGGCGGGTAACCACGTGCTCAGGCCAACAATATCGGGAGGCGTTAAAGAGCCGCCAAGACGCTGAAACCCCTTCAGAACCTGAATTTCCTTGAGCCGATCTACCGAAATTAAATGACTGACAACGTCAACAATCTTTCTTGATTTGGCACCTGGACTAAGATCCTTCAGCATCGCTTTCCAGGACGATGTAAGATGTTTTGTCACAAAATCTTCATCATCGAAGATGTCAGGGATTATGTCTAACAGGGCCTGATATTCACTCTCTAAAAGTATTCCAGGAGTAATGTTCTTGCCGTACAGGGGGTAACCTTTCCTAATCTCTTTCCAGGCATCTTCGATCTCATTGATTGTACATCGAAAATCAGTCGCAAGCGTTTTTAATGTTGATTTCAGCGCAAGGTTTGTTTTTGCCTGTTCGAGTTGCTGAAGTTTTTGTGAACTCTGGTAAAGACGATCCACCACAGCGCCTTTGCGAATGCGGGATTCAGGAGGAATGACCAGAGCGTTGCGTGCTTGGGACGCATGGACGCGGGCGTCATTGATTTCCAGGATGACCGCATTCTCAGTTTGATCTCCGGAAGTCCCATCACTGGTCTCTGGAGCTTCTCTGATCCATGGTTGCCGGTGGGTATTCCCATAAGGTATTCGGATCGAGCTGTCAAAACCACTGGTAGTACGGCATCGATCACAGCGCAATGTTCGGTGTGAAGCCCCATCGTCGGTCAGACGCAAGTATGGTTCCTGCAAGTCTGCTTTGCACTGTTGCTGATCTCGTTTTCTTGCTTCGGCATGATGAGCAAGATAATGCCATGGGACATCGTTCATGTGGCCATTCGGGTGGGCCAATATCCAGGGAACTTGTTCCAAAACGGCATGCTTCTCACAATGATTACAACTTGGCGGCTCTTGAGCCTGAGAACGCCAGGGCCGGTAATATAGCAATCCACACTTTGGATTCGGGCAGCGCATCCAGGAAGGGAAGCGCATGGCCGGTATACATACGCCATCGACAACCCCATTCTCGAGTTCGGTAGCGACAGGCGGTTCACGCAATTCCTGGGTGATTCCGAGTGCTGCGCGAACCCCGTCGACATAGGGAATCGCTCGACCGGCAATGACTCCATTTTTGCCGGTCCACTCGCGAATATCCTTGACAGTCATCAGATAATCAGGCCCGCGTACAATAGCGCCTACAGAACAGTGACGCAGCAAATGTGAGAGGCGAACCGGGACAAGGTCAGATTTCTTGCTCATAAAGTCTTCATCAAGGCGCTGTTCTCAACGTTGCGCATGGATTGGAGTGTTGCCCATTTCCCCTTGATTTTGTCGTTGTGGTTGTGGAGAAGCCGGTCTGTGACCTTGTTATTAGCTGGCGCTTGATAATCGAGCTTGCGTTTTGATTCTCTGCACATTCGAACTTCAGCCTTCCATTGGTTTACCAGTTGATCGATGTGCCGAGAAGTTTGCGCAGCACGGTTTTCATCTGCCTGTCCGCAACGCTTTTTTAAAATCTCAACGGTCTTGGCTACAAGCTCATCTGTCGGATCGAAACAATCCGCCTTTTCGTTAGCCAGAAGATGCCCGCATGAATGACGAACCGCAATAACCAGCGCAGCATGAAGCGCACGGACTCGCGCTTGGTAAGTGTAGGGAGTCACGCTGGTCGGCTCGACAAATCGGTAGAATGACTCATGGTAAGGCCGGAAGTTTTCATAGTGGGACATGCTGCGCGCCTGGTCCCGGTAATAGTTGATAAAAACCACCCCGGGAATTTCACTGCGCCCTACCCGACTGCTCGCCTGGATGTATTCAGCTGTCGTCAATGGCTGCCCGTTGATTATCATTGTGGCAAGTCGGGCAACGTCCAGGCCTACCGATATCATATTGGTGGCCAGCACCGCATCCAGGCATTCCGGATCGTTGCGCGATTGTTCAAGATTCTTGAAAGTTTTGGCGTTTTCTTTGACACTGGAAAGACTAGTCAACTGGGCAATGCGAATCGCCCGATGCTCAATCGCTACCGTTTCTTCGGCGTTCCCCTTGTTTATTTCGTTCACTTCTTCGGAAAAGCGTCGGAGGTATTCGCGAACATCATTGCTGAAAGCGTTGTGACTGTTTCCGACTCCTTTGAGGCTGCCGTGGTACACCACTTGGGTCCACCAAGCGTCGAGCAAGACATCTCGATCTTTTTGGGTCGCAAAAATAGCGTCTGGCACCAACAGTAACGCAGCCGCCAGCGGAACGATGTTGGATGGGATCTTTCCAATTGGTTGGCGCCCCAGCATCGGGGCAAGATAACCAACGTATAGTCGCCCGGGCTTTTCGTTAAGAGGAACTGTCCGCGCAAAGTAAGAATCGTCACAAGAAAGACCGGGGGGTGGGAAAACAGCCACCTCCTTGCCATACAGGCGCCTCACTTGTTGATCGGCCATCCGGATAGTAGCCGTGGAAGCAATGTATTTCGGATGAATGCCCTGCTGGACCAGTACCGTTTCCAGCGCAGCTTCATAAAGCCCGGCGATCGTTCCTAATGCTCCTGCGATGAGATGCAACTCGTCCTGGATTATAAGTTCCGGCGGACGGTTGCGCTCTTTGCCAAAAAAGACATTTGTCCTTTCCTCCCAGGCCAGACGAGCAAATTTATCGATTGTGGCAATGAGTAGTGTGGGAGGTTCAGCATACAGTGCTTCGTCCACCACATTGCTGGGAATGATTCCCCCCATCGCCAGTCCGAAATCGCAATTTTTGTTTTTGCAACAAAAACTGAACTTTGAAGGCAATGCGATGTAATTGTCGGGTGCCTTAAATGGTTTTCCACACCATGGGCAATTGTCCATAACCAATTCCATTGGGGCGGTGCCGTTTCCGCCGGCAGCCTTGTCGACTATTTTCTGCGCTGAGATAAACGTATTTGGGGTCGTCGCCGCACCGACCCACATGCCGACAGTTATTGGGTCTCTCCCCAAAGCTGGTGTCTTGCGTCGTATCAATTCCAATGCGCAGATCATTCGGGTTGCTCGTAAATACTGCTGCGCCGTCAGAAGGCGAAGCGTATAGCGCATGATCACCGCAGTGCCGCCACCGGAAGTTGAATTTTTCAACCGGCGCCAGACAATGAGAAATGCGATCAGCCCAAGGTAGGCTTCTGTTTTGCCACCACCTGTCGGAAACCAGATCAGATCAACGGTGTCTCGATAGACGCTATCCTCATTAACGATCGACTCGATATCGACGAGCAAAAAAGCCAACTGAAAAGGACGCCAGCAATAGTGCTCCAAGGCCTTGGCCTTCTTACTCTGAGCACGATCATAATGGATCATCTGGTCGAGCATCGCTTGATTGGCGAGGGCAAAGGATTGGGTCGCTAGTGGGTCTTTCCGCAAAATTGAGACCCCTTGCTTCATCCTTATGACCGCAGTGCTCATACATTTCACAATACGCTTGGCCGCTTCCCTATCGTCAGACGGAATGGAATCGACACAAGATTTCTGCTCTTCGACCCAATTAGCGTAATCTTCAATGAACTCATCTAAATCGTTAAAGACTTGGCCCTTTGATGTCTGAATGGAAGCAAGATAGGCAACTTGGAGCGTCCTTTTATCCCGACCAGCCACATCAGCAGTGACTTGAGGCACTTCGACGGACGGAAAAAACTCGGCCCAGATTTCCTTGACTTGGTCACGGTTTCCTTGTTTTTCTTGCCTCCAGTTTACAGCCGCACCATGTCCAACCGCGTAAATATGCCGATGCTTGTACTGCAGTTCGAGCTCTTGTTCCTCTTCGGTAAGCAAACTCTTATCGACTCGCGGATATGCTCCGACCTCACCAGCGTCAAAAATACATTTTAACCCGACCTCAAACAACGAGTGCTCGTTCCGCTCCTTAGCCAGTATCCTAGGGTCACCTTCGACTGCTAATTCATGGGTATTGAACAATGAGACCGTAGTGAGCCACCCGTCTTTGAATGGCCGCCAAAGCACGTCAATCCCCGCACGACCGCCCAAGACTTCTGCGACCCGGGTTCTGACGGGTTCACGAAGCGTTGTATTTTTAATACCGGCTGGTGCCGTAAATGTATTCGCCTCGCCATCGGTATCGGTAAGGGGAATTCTGTACCACTCATCCTTGGTGAATTTTCCTTCTGCATCTCTGGCAATGGCAGAATTCTTTTCATCCAATTTCTTTTCGTATCGTACAGATGAACAAAGAACCTGAAATCTTATTGAATTTCCCCGGACAAAAAAAGAGAAACCAACTGAAGATGGGGGGACGTAACGGCGTCGTTTGATCACGGGCTCGGCCTGCTTTTTATTCGAATCATCGGCACTTGGCGATTCAGCTTCCTCATCATCTTGTGTTTCGGAGGCTGGATCGATGCCATCAGCACCTTTGTAAACCGGGTAAAGAATTCCGATCGGAAAGCGATCCAAAGGCGAAATGCCTCGTATTATTTCATATTTATCTTCTGGATCGGTATAACGCCCAGGCGGACAAACACCCAATCTACGCCCTTCTTCTGATACTGAACCGGTTAATTGAGAACCGATCCATTCCACAAGGTGTTTCCGGTGTTCAGTATATTTCATCTGCACTTACCATAATGAACAGCCATGAAGCCATTACAGCTTTAATTCAATGCGGTCTTGAGGCAGAGTGTCAATTAATGGTTTTCGGCCAGTAGATTGAACGTAGCCCAAGCAAGGTGTGACGGGCATTGATAGCGGCTCCTTAAAAATCATGACTCAATCGTACCCCAGGATCCATCCGTCTTTCAAGCGATCAGAGCAATCCTCTCCCCGGCCCATCCTGCTCGCTGACCAGCGTTTTGGTCACCCGGCCCGAGAATAGGCCGCCCCCCCCGTCGTACTTCAGGTACCTGCCGTCGGCCTGGCGGAACCAGTAGTCACCGTGCCAGAACATCGAGCGGAAACCCTTCAAGGCGATGCGGTAGCGGACCGTGGCGACCCGGGCTCCGTGCCGGTCGAGTGCTTCCTCGCCCGTGCGTTTGGCCAGGAACTCGGCCACCTTGAGTTTTCCGGGGCCTTCCGTGCCGATCGACCAGAAGGAGAACCGGGAAACGCCGCCTGCCGCCTCGCCGGCGAAGTCGATCGAGAAGAGCTGCCGCCAGGGCTTTTCGTCGATCGCCAGCTCCTTTTTCACCGCTTTTCCGGCGAACGTCCCCTCGAGGCGGATCACCGCCCCCTCGCGCCGCGCCGTCAAATGGTGTCGCTCCCGCTCGTCGCGGTGGGTCCAGGAAAGGGTGGCCAGGTCCTCGCCAAGCAAACATTCGTCGAACCGCTCCCGCCCCGGGGCCTGGCGCCGCAGCGTCACCCGCCAGCCCGTCTCCTGCCTTGCCACCGTGAAGGTCTGTACCTCCAGCAACGAGCCGCGCTGCTCGTGGTAGACCAGATTCTGCTCCGCGGGCTCCGCCCCGGGCAGCAGCAGGCAGAGCCCCGCCAGCAGCAGCGGCCAGCGTCGGCAAAGCGCTTCGCTCATCGCCCCACCGGCAAGCCGGGCGCCGCGGTCTCCCCGGCGATCACCACCTCGACCTCGGCAAACCCCAGCAGGTGGAAGAACTTCTCCAGGATCTTGCGCCCCTGGGCGGCGCTGCTGCGCAGGACCATGGCGGTGTCGACGTCGCGGCGGAACATCTCTTTGGCCTGCTCCTGATACACCACCCGCTCGGCGAACGAGATGTCGCCATCGGCGATGAAGGTCTCGATGCCCGAGGGGTTGACGATCACGTCGAGGATCTGCGGCGGCGGGAGGTGGATGCGCACCTTGCCCGCGCTGCGCTCGATCGACTTCTCGTCGAAGCGCGACAGGTCGAAGCCCGCCACCACCTCGCCCTTGGCGATCAGGATCAGCCGCTTGTCCCGCTGGAGAGGGGGGGTGGGAATCTCGCCCGAATCGTAGACCCACTCGCTGTAGTAGCTCTGGGTCAGCAGCTGGGCGATGGCGCGGATCTCCTGGACCACCACCGGGGTGTCGTCGATCACCAGCGGTTTCTTGCCCAGCAGGTCGGCCAGTGAGGGCAGCATGCCGATCCGCGACAGCAGGCCCCAGCCCAGCAGCAGCACTAAAGCCAGCAGCGCCGCGTTCAAAACCAGCAGCAGGCGCTTCACTTCGCACCTCCGCTTTGCGCTGCCGGTGTCGGGGCCGGGGCAGGTGCCGGTGCCGCGAACTGCACGGTGATGTCGCGAAAGCCCGACCGGCGCATCCACGACTCGAGCAGCACCCGGGCGTTGACCTCGGCCCGGCGCAGGATGCCCATCTCGGCGATCCGGCGGCGGATGTCGGCCTCGCCCTGGCGCAGGATGTCGTCCTTCTCCTGGTAGCTGAAATCGGAGCGCAGCACCCCCGACTCGTTGTAGATCTCGCGCATGTCGCGCGGCTGCATGTTGAACTGCACCAGCTCGGCCCGGGGCAGGGTGATGGTCACCCGCTCGCCCTCCTGGCGGATGCTCTGCTGGTCGAAGCGGTTGAGATCGATGCCCGCCTTGAGGATGGCCGCGGTCTCGATCAGGATCTTGCGGTCGCCGTACCAGCGGATGTCGCGGGCGGAAACCAGCTTCTTGACCCGGTACTCCACCGTGACCAGCTCCGACAGGTCCTGGAGGGTCTGCACCTCGACCCGCGGTGGCGGCGGAGGGGGTCTCAGCCTCTTCAGCAGGCCGTTGCCGACCAGCAGCAGCAGGCAGAGCCCGGCCAGCAGCAGGGTGATCCGGCCGGGCCGAAAGCGGCTCTTGCGGGTGGCCACCGGGTGTTCGTCCATGAGCGCCCCCTTCCCTTTCTCTCGCTCCATCATAGTGGAACGGCAATAGGGAAGCAACCGGGGGGGCGCTTCCCTCGAAATTTGCAAATTTGCGAGGTCCGTCCCTGGACTGTGCCTGCGGTCATCTGCTATGCTGGCCGGAGAGTCAGGTCAACCATCGGGGGTGTGCGATGAAAACCACGTTCCGACTGCGCCCGGGCCGGGCCGTTCTGCTGCTGTCCCTGGGCCTGCTGCTGTTTCCCGCGTGCCGTTCCACCCCTGCAGCGTTTCGCATCGTGCCGGTGCGGCCGGTCGCGGAGCTGATCCACGAAGCGAAGGCAGTGCAACCACCGCCCCAGCCCGCCGGGCTGCGTACCCCCGACCTGGTCGACCTGAAAGCCATGATCCCGACCGTCCGGCTCGACATCCGCTACGCCACCTCAGGCAACTTTTTGGGGACCCCGGTGTACGCGGCGGCGAGGGCGCTGCTGCAGAGGCCCGCCGCCGAAGCGCTGGCCCGGGTGGCAAAAGCGCTGGCGGCCGAAGGCTTCGGGCTGATCGTCCACGACGCCTACCGGCCGTGGTCGGTGACATGGGTGGTCTGGCAGGCGACTCCCGAGCACCAGCACGACTTCGTGGCGAATCCGGCCATGGGGTCGGTGCACAACCGCGGCGCGGCGGTCGACGTGTCGCTCTACCGGCTGCTGACGGGCCGCGTGGTGAAGATGCCCTCCGGTTACGACGAGTTCACCGCCCGGGCCGCCGCCCGCTACCCCGGCGGCAGCGCCAAGGCCCGCCGGCTGCGCGACCGGTTGCGCCGGGCCATGGAAGCCGAGGGCTTCGCCGCGATCGAGTCGGAGTGGTGGCACTTCGACTTCCGCGACAGCGCCCTCTACCCCGTTTTGAACCAGCCCCTGGAGTAGCCGGAGTATTAGCCGCCCCCGGCCTCGAGACGGAGGATCTCCAGGTTGCGGACAACGAACTTGGAGACGGGGCCGCCCGTCAGGATCCGGGCCATCTCCTCCAGTCTGGTCAGGTTGGCCGCAACCAGCTTGCGTCGTTTCCCGGCCAGCCTCTGTTCCAGTTTCCGCCGCCCGGCCTCTTCCATCTCCTCGCCGGCCAACTGTAGCCTGCGCTGGTCGAGAGCCAGCACCTCAAGCAGGTAGTTCTCGGCAGCCCGGTCGAAGAACCCGGCGGCGCGGACGAGGTTTCGCTCGCCGCAGGCGATCCGGCCCAGGTAGTAGTGCGCATCGCCCAGGAAATCGTTCTGCTCCAGTACCCGTTCGAAGTCGGCCCGGGCCGCCATCCGGTTTCCCTGCTCGAAGTGGAGGATGCCCGAAAGCATATTCAATTCGATGGAGTCGGGAATGAAGGACCTCGCCTTCTCCAGATACTCCCGGGCCTCGGCCCGGCGCCCCCGCCGGTACTGGTTGCGGGCCAGGTAGTAGCACGCCTCGCCGTGGAAATAGGTCTGTTCGTCCAGCATCACCTGCAAGACCGCATCGGCCTCGTCGAGGCGGTCCAGGCCCGTCAGGCACACCGCCTCGCCGAACAGCGCCTTGGGCAGCAGCGGCTCCACCTCCCGCGCCGCCCGGAAACTGGTCAGTCCGGCTTCCTCGTCCTCCCAGCCGACGCAGATGGTGCCCATGCTGACGTGGACCTGGGCCAGGAACGGCATCACCCCCACCACCTCCCGGTAGCCGGCCAGCGCCCCCCAGGTCCGCCGGCTCCGTTCCTGGAGTCGGGCCAGGAACAAGCGAGCCTCGACGAAATCGGGGTGCTCGTCGAGCATGGACCGCAACTTCGCCTCATCGGCCTCGGCACGCGAGAAGAGAGTCAGGGGCGAATCGGGGAAAGCCTTTTGAAACTTTTCGGCCAACCCGTCGGCCTCGCTCCCCGGTCGCAGGCCGCGGGCGATGAAGGTGTTCAGGTAGAGCAGATAATCCAGGTCGGCCCCGGGGATCAACGGGTCGGGAACATCCGGTGGAGGTTCGACCCGCGGCAGGTAGTACGGGCGGAAACGGTCACCGATCAGCGACAACGACCGGCAAGTCTTCGCAACTTGGTGCTCGCCGAGCCCTTCCGCCAATTGGCGGGCCCGCTCGAGCGATTGCCGATCGAGGTGCCCCAGTTCGAATTCGCGCACGAAGCGCAGGGCATAAGAATAGACGAGTTGCCGCCGGACCCGGCGGTTTTCGGCGGTCTTCAAGGCCTGTTCGTAGAATTCGGCCGCATTTTTCCAGCCGCTCCAGTGCATTTTGGCAAACTCAACATCGCCCCGGGCAGCCAGCTCTGCCACGACAGGGCTGACCGGCAAAGCGACCGGGGCGGGCAAGCGGGCGCAGGAAGCGCCCGCCAGCAACAAGCCCAGCACCACCCCCCGGCAACGACCGCTCACTTGCCCTTGTCCTCGTTCAGGGCGAAGGCGACGGTCACTGTGAAGAGGACGCCCGTGGCCTTGCCGTTGACCAGGAAGGGCTCGTAGACCCACTGCCGCACTGCGGCCACCGCTGCCGGGTCGAGCTCGGGGTGGCCGCTGATCACCCTCACCGCCACCACCTTGCCCTGTTCGTCGGTGCGGGCCTCGACCACCACCACCCCCGCGATTTTCTCTTTGAGCGCTTTGGCCGGATAGGTCGGATCCACGTGCTTGACCTTCTTCGGACGCTGGGCTGCGGCAACACGCGGGGTATCGCCCGCAGGGGTTCCAGGAAGGAGGGTGGCTCCGGTCAAACGCAACGACAGGAAGAACCGCTCCTGCCCTGTGGAAGACCCGCGAAACCCGATCACCACCGGTTGCTCCCGGGTCAGCACCACCTCGCTGTCGAGCACGCTCTGTTTGGCCCCGGCGCCCCTGCTTCCGGTAACCGTGATGCGAAAGCTGAACTGGCCGTTCAGGGCCAGCGGCAACAGGTCGATGGCGTACTCGGAGGCATCGAAGGCGATCGTCTCCATCAGCGGCTTGCCGGAGGTCGAATCCCAGGCCAGGGCGGCGCGATGGATCAGGGCCAACGATTCCAGGTTGAACACCCGGCGGAGTTCCTCCCCCTCCCGCTCCGACTCGCGGGCCGAGATGATGCGGCCGGTGAAGATAGGGGTCAGCGTGGTGGCGGTGACCACGGTCGACCCGGCGGGAGGATCCCCTCCCCCACGCCAGAACCGCAGTTCGACGTCGAGCTTGTAGTTCTTGCGCTTTCCGGCGGTAGTGGCGACCATTCCCCCCGGGTCCTGGACCGGTCGCAGGACCAGCCGCAGAGGCGGGTTGAACTCGAGTTGCTTGAGCTGGACCTGCTGCATTACTGTCACGTGGCCCGCCAGGGTGGCGAGCACGCGCGCCTTGCCAGTCCCCAGCCCGAGGAAGGCCCACTCGCCCTGCGGGTCCGACAGAGTCTCCAGCTTCAGCCCCCCCTTGTCGAAGGCCAGCACGATCTTGACGCCTGCGAGGGGGTGCCCCGCCGGGTCGGTCACCGTGCCGTTCAATCGCCCCCGTCCCAGCCCCGCCTGGGCGGACAGGCTCCCCGCCAGCCACAACCCTGCCAGGGCAACCACCAACGCACGCAGGTAAACACTCCGTTTCATGTCATCCTCCTCAGTTTACGGTCCGCTCCAACCAGACGATCACCAGGTCGCTACCTGGGGCATGGACAATGTAGGGGGTGGCAGGGCGGCCGTCGATGGTGGCCGACACCAGGGTGAAAGCGGGGCCGGGTTCGACCGCTGGGGCGACGGTCAGCGGCAACGGCCGCGGCCGGGAACGGACCCCCAGCCAGACCGGGACGCACAGGACGACCACCACCGCCGCCGCGGCCAGCCAGCATCGCGCGGGCGTCCGGCCGGCCATGGGCAACCGGATCAGGTCCCGTTCCCGGGCCCGGGCGATGCCCGCAGCCACCCCGGGCCACAGGCTCGGCTCAGCCTCCACCCAGGCGGGGGGGGCCAGCAACTTCCGCGTGGGGGCCATGTCCAGCGGGTCCTCCCGGCAGGCGGGGCACGAGGCGGCATGCCGCAGCAACAACCAGTCGCGCAGGACAGGTAGTGGCACCCGCCGGCGCCAGCCAAAAAACTTGTTACAACTCACCGTGGATCTCCTTTTGCAGCTGTTTCCGGGCATGGCACACATGGACCCGCACGGTACTCTCGGAACAACCGAGCGCCTGGGCGATTTCCGTGTTCGAGCACCCGCCCACCGCGGAAAGCCAGATCACCAGGCGCTGCCGGGCGGGCAAGCGAGCCAGCAGGCGGTAAACCCGATCCTCGCCCTCCACCGGCGGATCGCAGAGGGGGACCTCTTCCTGGTAGCGGGTCACGAACCGGAAAAAAGTGCGCTGCTTGCGCAGGCGATCCAGGCAACGCTTGGCCACGATGCCGAGCAGCCAGGAGCGAAAACTGCGCCGGTCGTCGAACGAGGCGAGGCCGATAAATGCCTGGATGAACGCCTCCTGGGCGGCGTCGCGAGCCTCTTCCCGGTCGCGCAGCATGCTGGCGGCAAAGGCCAGCACCTGCGCTTGGTAGCGCTCGACCAATGGCGCGAAGGCCGCCGTGTCACCCTGCCGGCAGCGCCGTACGATTTCCGCTTCGTCGATCATGGAACCTCACCGGCTATACGTCCCCGGTAGCCGGATCATTTAACCGGTCGAGGCGGGAGGCAAGAGCGGAACTAGAGGGCGGCCGGCAAGCCCTCCCCCCCCTCCGCCGACGGTAAGGGTAGCAACGCTTCGGCGATCAGGCGCCACCTGCCCGAATCCCAGCGCCAGACATGCAGGTAGGAGTACCGGGCGACGGCCCCCTTCCCCTCCGCGCCCCCGCCGTCGACCGCTTCGCCGTAGAGGCAGCCCAGGTCGCCTGCCGCCGAGAGCGCTCCCCCCTGGGGGTGCCAGCTGCGCCCGTGCTTGGGAATCTCGTATCCGGCGGTGCCGCGCGCCGGCGCCCCCCCCTCGCGCAGCAGGACGATGCCGGGGTCCAGCAACTCCAGAAACGGGACGGGATTGCCCGCGTCCAGGCGGAGCGACGATTCGCGGGCGAACAACCGATCCCGCTCGTCTCGCCAGGCATTCTCGGACAGGATGGGCTGTTCGGCGGGCCTTGGCAGCGGCACGCTCCAGTCGGGAACGGGGATCGTCACCTTGGGGTGGGAGATCCCGAGGTCGAGATAGAGCCGCCAGGCTCCCCCCTCCAGTTTCCAAACCGAGAAGTAATGGCCATGGACCGGCTCCGCCCCAGCAGCGGTCAGGGTGTAGGGCCCCCAGCTCATGCCCAGGTCGCCCGACGCAGCCACCGACACCTCCTGGGGTCGCCAGGCCAGCAGCGGGCCGCCGGGTTTCACCTTCTCGTAGAGCGGCCGGGCCAGGGTGGCTCGGGGCCGGAACACCAGCCCGTCCTGGGCCAGGTATTTCAGGAAGCCGGGACCGATCCCGTGCTCCTGGGTATAGAAGGAAAAGGAAAGCTCGGCCAGGGCCAGTCCTGCCGGGCCTCCAGCCGATAGCAGGGCGGCCAGCAGCAGTCCGAGCAACACCCAAGCCATCTTTTTGGTTCGCATGGTGCCCTCCCCCCCCATTGTACGCGCATGGGAATGATTGGGGAATCCCCGCCCCCTTCCCTGAAACGAACGGTCATCCGGGGGAACGAAGGGTTTTTCTCGGGAAATGGGAATGTCCCTGCCGTCCAACCGGAGCAGATCGAGAAACAACCAAAAGGAGGTACTCATGAACCGATCAACCAGCCAAATCGCCAGCCGCAGGGTTCTGCTGCTCACCGCCCTAGCCATCGCCGCCTTACCCGTCCTGGGGACAGCCAGCAGCCGCGATTTCACCACTACCTGCCAGACCCGGATCGTCTGCGGCGACAGCTCCCGCAGCGAGTGGCGCACCCACACCTACCGTTTCACCATCGAGGTGATCTCGGATCGCCACGGTCTCCGCCATGAGACCTGGTCGGATGGCAAACCCCGCATCTGGGTGGATCCCGGGGAACGGTACCGGGTCCGCCTGCACAACCCCATGCCGGTGCGGGTGGCGGTCAACCTGACCATCGACGGCCTCAACACGATCACCGGCAAACCGGCCAGCCCGCAGTCCGGTAGCAAGTGGATCATCGAGCCCCACTCGTGGATCGACATCTCGGGCTGGCAAGTGTCGGGGCAGACAGCCCGCCGTTTCTTCTTCACCTCCAGGCACGCCTCCTTTGCCAGCTGGGCCAGCAAACGCTGGGGCCGGGATCTGGCGGTGAACTGCGGGGTGATCGGCGCCGCCTACTTCTGGTCACGACAGGATCTGGAAAACCACTTCGCCACCCACCCGATCGTTGAATACCCGACGGCGGCGCCCACTTGCCGTCAGGACACGGCCTCGATGGCCAAAGCCGGCGCGGCCGAGAGCCGAAGCCTGCGGGAGCAGGAACCCGCGGCCGGTACCGGCATGGGCGAGCGGCAATCCCACCCGGTGACCTGGGTGAAGTTTCATCCCGACCAGGGCATGTACCGCTCCTCCCAGGTGGTGGCGGTCTTCTACGATTTTGCCACAAAGCGCGTCGAGCCCGACCCCTTTCCCGGTGATTTCACCCCCGAAATGCCCTGATTTCCGGGGCTGACGGAGCGGGGAATTGGGCGTATAATTCCCCGCACCGCCAGGAGGAGAGATGAAAAACGTGCTGGGCACCTTGCTGCTGCTGGTCGCCGCCGGATTGGCTGCCGCCGTCGAGCCTCCAACCGCCTTCTTCGGTTTTTCGCCCGGCACCGACCACCGGCTGGTCCCCTACGACCGGATCGTCGCCTACGCCCGCCACCTCGCCGGGGAAAGCCCGCGAATCCAGGTGATCTCTTTGGGCAAGACTACCCTGGGCCGGGAGCTGGTGATGGTGGCCGTCTCGGCCGAACAAAACCTGGCTCGTCTCGACCAGATCGCCGACAACGCCCGCAAGATCAACCGCGGCGAGGCGAATGACGAGGGGGCCGGGCAAATCGCCTCGACCAACCCGGTGATCGTCGCCGTCACCTGCTCGCTCCACGCAAGCGAGATCGGCGCATCACAACTGGCCCCCCTGCTCATGCACCGCCTGGCCGTCGAGGAGACCGTGGAAGCCGAAGCGATCCGCGCCCAGGTGGTCCTCCTCCTCTTCCCCTCGGTGAACCCCGATGGTCAGATGATGGAGGTCGAGTGGAATGACCGCCAACAAAACACGGCCTACGAGGGAACGGCCGCCCCCGGCCTCTACCACTGGTATGCCGGTCACGACAACAACCGCGATTGGTTTCGCCGCAGCCTGGCCGAGACCAGACTGGTTGCCAAAACGCTCTACAGCCGGTATTATCCCCAACTGCTGGTCGATCTGCACCAGATGGGCACCGATGGCGACCGTTTCTTCCTCCCCCCCTACGCCGACCCCCCCACCCCCGGCCTCCACCCGCTCACCTGGAGGGCGATCCATGTGATCGCTTCCCATGTGGCCCTGGCCATGGAACAACAGAAACTCTCCGGAGTAGCCTCGCGGGGCGATTTCACCGGCTGGTGGATCGGCTCGCTCGACGACTCGGCCTGGTTTCACAACGTCCCCAGCCTGCTCTACGAAACCGCCTCGGTTCGTTTGGCATCGCCGGTGTTTGTCGAACCCGAGGAGATCTCCGGGGGAGAGAGCCCGCGCAACGAACCGCGCATGTTCAGCCCAAACCCCTGGCCGGGGGGGTGGTGGCGCCTCGGCGACATCGTGAACTACGAGATGGTCGCCACCTGGTCGGCCCTGTCGGCCGCCGCGAAAAACCGGGCCCTCTTGCTGGAGACCGTCTGGCAGACTGCGCGTGCCCAGATTGAACGCGGGCACAAGGAAAAACCTGCCGGTTTCGTCATCCCTGCCGGCCAGCACGACCCATCGACTGCCAGACAACTGGTTTACACCCTGATCGAGGCCGGCATCGAGGTGTTCCAGACCACCGAAGCGGGTCCCGCCGAAGGGAGATTTCACTCGCAGAGCTCTTACTACGTGCCGCTGGCCCAGCCCTACCGCGCCTTCGTGAAAAACCTGCTGGAGTCCCAACGCTATCCCGACCTGCGCAGGGGCCCCACCGGCACACGCGAAGCACCTTATGACGGAGCGGGCTGGTCCCTCTCCCACGGCATGGGAGTCGAGGTCACGGCGCTGATGTCCCCATTGCCCCTGGCCATGAAGCGGTTGACCGGGGACGATATGCTGCGATCCCTCCTGCCGGCCCAGGGCGAAGACACCCTGGTGCTCGACCCCCGCCGCAATGACGCCCACCGGGCCGTTTTCGCCCTGCTTGCGCGGGGCATCCCGATCCGCCGGCTGATCGGGGCCCAGGACAATCTGCCCGCCGGCACCTTCTTCGCCCCGGCGGCGAAGGCCTTGCCTGTGCTGCGCGAGCTGGAAAAACGGGGGCTGCCGATCGAAGCCTCGCTGCGCAGAGGGGTACCCGACCTCACCCGCCCTCAGCCCGCTCCACGGATCGGCGTTTTCCAGACCTGGCGCGGCGACAGCGCCGAGGGCTGGCTGCGTTTCGTGCTCGACGAGCACAATATCCACTTCCGCACCCTGAAGGCCGATGAATTCAAGGGCAAGGATTCGCTGAAAGGTTTCAACGTGATCGTCTTTTGCGGCGCCACCGCCAGCCAGATCGACGCCGGGCTACCGCCCAAGAAGTGGGAGAAGTGGACCACCCCGCTGCCACCCGAATTCTCGGGGGGGATCGGCAGCGAAGGGCAGAAACGACTGGAAGAGTTTCTCGCCGGCGGGGGCTTGCTGCTCTTCGTGGGCGACAGTTGCGATTACGCCATCGACAAGCTCAAGTTGCCCGTCACCAACCTGATGACCGAGGGAGAGCGGGGCTCGGGTTTTGCCGAGGTGAACTGCCCCGGATCCTACCTGCGCTTTACGAGCAAAGAGTCGCCCCTCACCTGGGGGCTGCCCGAAAGCGGGGCCATCTACTACGACAACAACCCGGTGTTCGCCACCCGTCCCCCCCGCCGGGCCGACGAGAGCCGCAGCACCCCGCTGGTCTTTGCCGGCCAGGACCTCCTGCTGTCGGGCTGGCTCGACGGCGAAGCGGCCCTGCTACGACGAGCGCTGGTGGTCGACTACCGGCAGGGCAAGGGGCGGGTGATCCTGATCGGCCCCGACCCGATCCACCGCACCCACAGCGGGGGGACCTACAAGCTCCTGTTCAACGCCTTGCTGGCCGTGACTTCCGATTGAGCGGCGCGGGCACGCGACCCGACATGGAGGTACCCGCCGCCGAGATGATCGTGCAAGTGGCCGGCGTCATCGATCGCCGCGAAGCCGGGATGCTGGTCGAGGAGGGGGTGCGCTGGCTGGGGCTGCCGCTGCGCCTGGCCGTCCATCGCCCCGACCTGAGCGAGAAAGAGGCCGCCGACCTGGTCCGATCCCTCCCCGGTGGGGTTTGCGCGGTCGCCATCACCTACGACCACGAGGCAGATGCGGTGCTGGACTTGTGCGACCGCGTCGGCACGCATTTTGTCCAGCTTCATGGCCCGATCCCTGAACGCGAACTGGAAGCACTGCGACAGGCAGCCCCCGATCTCTTCGTGATCAAGAGCCTGGTGGTGGCCCCCGGCCGGGAGGCGACCCTGGAAGAAGAGCTGCGGATCTGTGCCCCCTGGGTCAATGCCTTCATCACCGACACCTTCGATCCGACCAGCGGGACCAGCGGGGCCACCGGCAAAACCCACGACTGGACGGTCAGCCGCCGCCTGCGGGAACTGTCGCCCAAACCGCTGATCCTGGCGGGAGGTTTGACCCCCGGCAACGTGGCGGCGGCGATCGCCGCGGTGGGCCCCGCCGGCATCGACGCCCATACCGGCCTCGAAGGACCGGGCGGCCGCAAAGACCGCGAAAAGGTGCGCCGATTCCTTTCTCAGGCGCAACGAGCGTTCATGGATAGGGGCAACCCGGTGGGTCGCCCATGATTTTGTCGTCGATTGTCCCGGGCGGCCTCGTTACAGATACGCCGCCTGCTCCATGTCGGCGACCGAGTGGAAGGGGCGGGCCGGCTTGAGGTGACGGCCCAGGAAGCGGTGGATCTCGAGCCGGACCTCTTTGGCCTTTTTGGTGTCGATGCGGTCGAAACTGTGGCCGCCG
>CAZTNO010000006.1:0-27145 GCA_964614865.1 uncultured Clostridia bacterium | reverse complement strand
ATGGCATCAAGGCTGGATTTTTTGACGCCTCTCATTATTCTACAAAACTGGCTCTTGCTGAACTTGATTTTCAGGACAGAAATTTTATTGAAGCGGACAAGTATTGGCAGGACTACATCAGCAGCCCTACACCTTCAGGGGACCAATTAGTCTATTTGCACACTTTGTCTAGGCTATTAGAGTTACACGAATCTGATGGGCCAATTCCTGACAAGAAATGCTATCTTTCTACTCTTAAAGCTAGAGCAGACCTTTTTCAAACATGGGAGGAGGCGGAGCCGTTCTATAAAAGGAGCGTGCTTAAATGGAGTCCCAAAGATCTCCAGGAAATATCTCTTTTCTACTCGCAAAAAGACAATCATTCTTGGGTTCTAAAAGTAATTAAACTCTGGATGGAATCCCATACCAACACCTTAGAAATCGATTTCGTTTTGCCTATAATTGAAACTGTACCCAAAGAAGCAATTTGTAATGATATTAGCACCACTAATTTTATTTTGGCACATATTCCAGTAAATGTAATTATCGACAATGAGTGTTTTCTTGAATTGAGGTCAAAAGAATTAATTTTGAATTTGCTTTCAATAAATGCAAAGTCTGGAGGTGCCATTCATAAAGTTAACAATGAATTTAATGTCGGCTCAATTTCTGACGAAGACATCGAGATCCTAATCCATGCCGCCATGAAAGGTATGATTAATAGTGAGGAAATAGAAAAAATTAATTTGCCTTCCATTCTTTTTGATGAGGCAAGCGCAAGCTTGATATCAAAGCTTGCGATCGAATATTCAGATAAAGTTCGCACGAAAATTATTCAAGGCGAAAAAAATGAATTCTTTCATGAGTACCAGCCGGATTCAGTTGACGCGTTGGACTCTTGGTTGACCTGGTTCGGAGCTTTGTTACCAATGGAGAATGTAGCGAGTGAACATATTAAAGAGGAGGCTAAAAGTATATTACAAGAAGCCATTGAATCGGGCCCTGAGGAAATTGAGTCCTACCTCTATACATTTGAGCGGCACGGTATTCAAGAATATGCCCCAGGCTATTTCATTTTGAGATCATTTGTAGATTCAATTAGAACAATTGAAGAAGTTGCAAAAATCAATGAATCTAATAAAATTTCTGGACTTCAAATTATTTCTATTGAGAGAGCTTTGAGTTTTTATATGGACGACCTTCATATAGATATATTAGTGTCGATATTAAGTGTAATCCGCGAAAAAACTAATCACGCTTGGTTGACTCCACTAGAGTTTTTAGTTAAAGCTCTCGTTAAGGGTGGACGTATAGACGAAGCTGCGACAATTGGGAACCAAAACTACCTAGTGATTGGCACAAAACAAGAGCCCATTAACGAATTTTTAAAAAATTTGGAAGGCACGAAGCGCCCTCCGCCTACGTACAACCTCCTACTCAACATTCTGGCTAACCATTATTTAAAACGTTGGCCAGCATTCAGCTCTTCTTCAAGCTAGGGACTACCATTCAACAAATGTGCGAAAGATTCATGAAACTGCCTGGAGAAGTAGCCTCCCCTAGCCCGCCGCAGATCGCCAGGCGATCCGAGCAAATGAGGACGACCACATGCCCAAGCGACTGAGAGCCAAGATCTACGAGCTGCTGGACGCGACCAGAATTGAAACCCGGTTGGAAAGGCGGCTCAACACCTTCCTGCTGGTCCTCATTTTCTTCAACGTCCTGGCAGTCATTCTGGAGACCGAAGAAGCGATCTACTCCCGCAGCCGGATGGTCTTCCACTGGTTCGAGGTCGTTTCGGTCGCCATCTTCACCGTCGAGTATATCCTGCGCGTGTGGAGCTGGACCGAAAACGAAAGGTTCCGTCCTCCGTTCTGGGGCAGGGTCAGGTACCTTTTCACCCCCATGGCCCTGGTCGACCTGCTGGCCATCCTCCCCTTCTACCTGCCGATGCTGCTGCCGATCGACCTGCGCTTCCTGCGCGCCCTGCGCCTGATGCGCATCTTCCGCCTGCTGAAGATGGGGCGCTACGTGAAGTCGCTGCGGCTGATGCGCCACGTACTAACGCGCAAGCGCGAGGAGCTGCTCATCACCCTCTTCTCGGTGCTCCTGCTGCTGGTCCTGTCGTCGAGCCTGATGTACTTCGTCGAGCGCGAGGCGCAACCGGACAAGTTCACCAGCATCCCGGCGGCCAAGTGGTGGGGCATCGCCACCCTGACCACCATCGGCTACGGCGACATATACCCGGTCACCGCTCTGGGCAAGGTGCTGGGCGGGTTCATCGCCCTGCTGGGCATCGGCCTGTTCGCCCTGCCCGCCGGCATCCTGGCCTCGGGCTTTGCCGCCGAGATCCAGAAACGGGACCACCCGGGCAAGCGCTGCCCCCATTGCGGGGAGCTAATCGAGGAATGAGGGCGACCGCTTCCGCCAGTGAAGTGCTGGCACGGCTGAAAGGGGCGATCCGGGCCCTGGAATGGGAACGACGTTTCGAAGGAAGGCCTTACCCTGCCGGCTTGACCCCATTCCCCGAAGAAACTCTTGCCGGACAAGGTTTTTTCCCGGGCGGTGACGGGCTCTGGCGCGAATCACCATGCGATCCACCTCCGTCGGCATTCCCGATCGGCGGGGTAATGATCCTGGGCAACGACTTCGGGCTCGCGGACCATGACGATCCCAAATCCCCCGGTTTCCGCCAGTGCCTTCAGGCTGGTTTCGAAAACCCGCCCACCTGGACCATCAAGGAGACGCTTCGCCAGGCGGGCATCCCCGAGGAGCGATGCTTCTTTACCAACTCCTACCTGGGACTGCGAATCAGGCCCCCGGTCCAGGGAGCATCCCCAGGACTCAAGTGTCCTGGATTCGCCCCGATGTGTCGCTCCTTCCTCGAATTCCAGCTCGAACTGATGCGTCCTTCCCTGGTCGTCCTGCTGGGCCACGAGCCGCGCAAACTCGTGGCCCCGCCTACCCGCCTGGGGCTACCCCCCTTGACGGAGACCCTCCGCCCCTGGTGCCGGGCGAGCATGACCTTCCGCCAGCTCGATGCCGTCGACCCGGCGACAGGCCGGCCCGGCTCCCTCCGCCAGGTATTATGGGACCCGCCCCGGGGCGGGGGGTTTCGGATTCTGTTCGCCTTGCTGGCCCACCCTTCCTTTGCCTGGTCACTCCATGCCAGGCACCCGCGAGAATACGGGGGCCAGTGCGGGGAGGCTGCCGAGAGGGCCCTTGTTCGGGAGGCTTATCGGCAGGCGTCTATAGGCATGAAGGGGAAATCGCGCACCCTGTGATGAAGAGCGCGGGAATTCCAAATCTTGGGTTCATCGCGTCGGGGTTACATATGAGATCGAATGCGCTCCCATGGACCCCCTACTTCCAGTCCTCCGGAACGGATCGAAAAAATGGGCGAGTGACAAGACGAAGGGAACCTCACGGTACCCCTCGATTCAACTTGAAAAGCCGCTTCCCCCGGGGTATAACCAGCGCATGAGCATCATCGTATCCCGGAAAGGCGAACCGGCAAAAAAGATCGACAAGACCCATATCGTCAAGGAAAAGTACCTTCAGGAGTTTATCCACCAGAACCCGGAGGCGATCCCGGTTTATGAAATCGAGGAGGACAAGAAACTCCTGGTCGTGGCTCGGGAGTTCCCGACCGAGTCAGGGCCAATCGACGCCCTGGCCATCGACAAGGATGGCGACATCTACATTGTCGAAACAAAACTGTACAAAAACCCGGACAAGCGAAAAGTGGTCGCCCAATCCCTCGATTATGGAGCTTCCTTGTGGAAGCACTTCCATGATTTTCGAAAATTCCTGGGGATTCTCGACAAGGGGATTGCTACCAAGTTCGCAACCTCCTTTGAGGAAAAGGCCAAGGCGTTCTTCGAATTGGATGGCGAGGAGTTCGCGGCCCTGCTCGAAATACTAGAAGACAACCTCAAGGAAGGCAACTTCAAGTTTGTCGTACTCATGGATGAACTCGAAGATCGGCTGAAGGACCTCATTCTCTTTGTCAACCAGAACAGCAGTTTCGACATCTTCGCGGTGGAACTGGAGTACTATAACCACGATCAGTTCGAGATCGTGATTCCCAGGTTATTCGGAACCGAGGTCAAGAAAAGAGTGCTTGGCTCATCGAGTAAACGAAAGGTTTGGAATGAAGTCGACTTCACGATTCAAGTCAGGGAACGGCTGAAGGAACATGCGAGCCATTTGTTGGAGATCTATTCCTATCTGAAGAAACACGCGGCGGAGATCCACTGGGGCACTGGAACGACTAACGGTTCATTCACCCCTATCGTGAAGGGCTTGAGCGAAACGCGTTCCCCGTTTTCGTTTTTTTCGGACGGCACGATTCATCTCAAGTTCAGCTGGTTTTTAAAATCGGAGGAAAAGCAGCGAGTCTTGGACTTGGCCGGGGAGTTCATCCGGGTATTGTCGGCCGAAACCCGCTTGATGTTGACCGTTGAAAACCTCTTGAATGAAAAAGGAAAAGTGACCATCTCCAGTCAGGAATTCAGTGAAAACTACGAGGGAATTTTCGCCACCTTTCGAAAAATTTTCCCTTGACCACTTGGTCTTGGCGTTCCCCCGCTTCCTGACTCTACAATTCCTTCAACCACTCGATATTGCTCACGTTGACCTTGTGGCACTCAGGGACGGATTGTCAAAACGCAAAAAGTCGACCGAAAACATAGAGCGACAGGGATCGATTCGACCTTCGCCGGCATCCTGGCCTCGGGCTTTGCCGCCGAGCTACAACCTCGATCTCACAGGTTCGATTCCGGCCATGTTTCCCGGAGTTCCGCCAACCCAGCCCTGAACAGGGCCTTGAACTTCCTGACTCCCTGGGTCTCGACAAATCTTAGCACGGGATCCAACCCGATGGAGCCAAGCAGACGTCTGGCCCCATCCAGGTCCTTGACCCGCTTGGCATCAGCATCCACCCCCTGGCGCAACTGCGATACAGCCATCTTGTGCGCTGTCCACGCTTCGGGCTTGGGTACCGAAACGGGGATACGGCGAAATAGGAGCTGGATGGCATGGTCCAGCAGCAATTCCTGGTAAGGCATCGGCGTGATGGTGATGCCAAGATTCTGGAACAACGCGGGGACATCGAACAACCGCCCGTGCCGTCCGATGAACTCGATCCGCAGCCGATTCTGCAGTTGATCGGGAGCAGGCGCGAATCGGGCCGTTTCGCCCAGGAGCCCTGCCTCGACGATGTATCCCAGATCGCCCAGCAATCGATCCACCCGCAGGGGACCGATGTCCTTCGGCCGGCGGACCGAAAAGTCGACATCGGTGGTGGTGAATGACGGTCGCGGTAATCGCAGGGCGTGGTGGTAAATCAGCAGGCACCAGCTGCCGATCAGGACGAAGTGCCGGCCGAGGTCGCTAGCGTGAAAGGCGTGCAGGAGTCTTTCCAGTTCCTGCTCTTCGCTCGTGATCATATGCCCTCCGGGAGATCTTCAGTTGCCGGCTGAGGGCGGCGAATTCCCGCCGGGCCAGGGCCAGCTGCTGCTTCACCTGGTCGACGCGGGCGTTGTGCCTGCGGATCTCCTGCCGTTCCTTCTTCACGTCGATCCTGCCGCTACCGACATACTGGGAGACCGACACCCCCTGACGGCGGAACTTCCGATAATAGTAAGGCTTGCCGCGGATGAGGCGCCTGTAGAGAGAGATGGACGGGTTTCGCCCAAGAAACTCGCGGATCTGCTCGATTCGCCGCTGTGCTTCCAGGCAGGCGTCCTCGAGATAGACGAGATTGGCAGCCACACTCATTGCACCACTTCCATTTGTAATTAATAATAATATGTGGTGTAATTTCTGTCAACCGTTGGCCGCCATCAGCGCTCTTTTCTTGATTTCTCTGCTCGCGGGGGATGGCGCCGGCGGCTTTACCGGTCGCCCGGCGCGACCGATCAATAGACACGCCCATCGTCACGCTGGAGAGCCCACCACACAGGCACCCGAGGGCAATCCCTAGGTCTTTTCCCGGAATCAACGAATCCAAAAATTCAGTCCCGGAGCCCCCCGGGAATACCGCCTTCCTTTCCCACTACGGGGTCGAATGATTTGCCAAGCCGGGCCGGATTGGGTTAGAGTGGAAGGAAACTTCGTCACGGGAGGAAAACGAAACCATGGAAGACAGGAAATCTCAGGGTTTAGTGTGAACCGTATTGGCCGTCGGATCTACTTCTGGATCATCGTCCCGGCCTGCGTTGGTTTCGTCTATCTCCCTCTCTACGCCAAACTGTTCGCGCCAAGAATCGGGGTGATCAAGTCTTTCGTTGTCTTCTTCACTACGGATTCCTTTTTCGATTTCTGGACGAAACTGATTTTCATCTTGCAGAGCCTGGCCTTCCTCTCGGCTCTTCTACTTTTCATATGGGCTGGGCTCAGGGCAATCCCCGCTTTCCAGGCGGGGAATCAGGAGGACCTTCGCCCAGGGCCCCGGTTCCCCTCGCACCTTATCACCGCGTCATTTCTGATAGTCAACGCACTCTTGACGGAGACCAGCTATACGCTCTTCCTGATCGGTATCCTCGTGCTGGTGATCCAGATTCCCAGCCTGATCGTGTACTTGATCGGTTGCCAGGGAAATCGGGAGACCCAAAAAGAGGTCCGAATGAGCGGGAGATCCTGGATGGTTCGATTGTCCTGGCTACTCTTCATCTGTGGGGCCAGCTTCCAATCGATTGGAGGCTTCAATCCGCTTCCAGGCTCCCATGGAGAAGGAGCGATCCTCTCGATTTGCATTTGCTCCGGGGCCATCCTGTCGTACGTAATCCTGCGGTTTCGCGTGAGGTCATTGATAAGGGCCTCCCGATGACAGCAATAAGGAACCCGCCCCGAGGTGGAAGGATGAAAAAGGCGATCAGGCCTCAGGGACGGACTGTCAAAACGCAAAAAGTCGACAGGAGGCGTAGAGCAGCAGGGATCGATTTGGTCCCCGCCGGCATCCTGGCCTCGGGCTTCGCCGCCGAGATCCAGAAGCGCGACCACCCGGGCAAGCGCTGCCCCCACTGCGGGGAGCAAATCGAGGAATGAAGGCATTGGCGGGGTTCCCATTAGAAGGGTTCCATATGAGATCGAATGCGGCCAAATGGAACCTCTACAGGGTACCCCGGATGGATCGAGGGCGACCGCCAGGGTCGCCCCTACGGAAACATCCCCCCCTGCGTGCGAACCCACCGGGGATCCGCGGCAGGTCTCCCTACCCGTCGATCCGTTCGGGATCTTCCGGCCAATTCGCGGGATTGTCGCGGACGTACCGCGATTTGAAATCGCCGATGATCCTCCCCAACGTGGGTGCACGCGATATTGTAGGGGCGACCCTTGCGGTCGCCCTGACCCTCGCAGTCACCCCGTCCCTTGCGGCCAACTCGGCCAAGGACATTTCCGCAATGGCCTTCACAGGGGTTTCCCCCGTCGCCTGGGCCGCCGGCGATTGTCAAGGAGGGCCTCCTGCTCCGCCTGGGGATAGAACGTCACGGCTTTGGCCAGCAGCGACTGCAGCTCGCCCAGGAATGGGTAACGGGGATTGAAGGCGTACACCACGGTTTTTCCCACCACCCGGCTGAACAGGATCCCGGCCCTTTCCAGTTTCTCCAGCTGCTGCTGGACCGGAAAGAGGTCGGTGGCGAAAAAACGGGCGATTTCCCGGGCATACCCTTCCTGGCGGGCCTGTAGAAAGACCAGCACCCTCTGCTTGTTGACCGATCCCAGCAGTGGAGTCAACATGAATAGACCTCCTTACTAGGTCATATGACCTAATATATATGTCTATTATAGCCGTTGCTTTTTCACCTGGCAAGGTGGGGGTCCAACCGAGTTCGAATGCGTTCAAATGGAACCCCTACGAACCTCTTCAGGGTTGAAACCGGATCCGACCCGGGGTATAACCGGGCCATGGAAAAAACCGATTTGGCTGGGAATACGACGGGGAGGAGACCGTGACGCCGCTCTTCGGTCTCTTCGGGGAGCCAAAGTACCGGCACCCTAAGGCGAAGGTCCGCCTCAAGGCAGTGCAACGGATCCAGGACCAGCGTTTGGTCTGCGAGCTGCTCGAGACGGAAAGAGACGCCGATGTCCAGCACTGCCTGATCGGGAAAATCGCCGATCACAGGCGCCTCGTCGACATCGCGCGGACATGCCCGAAGGACGAGAACCTTCAGTACATGATCCTGGGCGCCTTGTCGGACCCGGACCTTTTGCGGGAAGCGTTCCTGGAGCAGATATCTCCTTCGGAGCGGCAGATAGACCTCATGGTCCGGCGCGCCGCCCTGTGGCCGACCGACCCGCGCTGGCTCGGCGAGATCATGGGGAAGCTGGGCAAGCTTTCCGAGCGGCGCTTCGCAAGCCTGTGCGACGGGCTGCGGGACAAGGGGCTGATCCTCGCTTTCGCCCTGGGGACCTACCTGGCAAAGGACGACCTCCTCCTCCGCAACCTGGCCGCGGAGCGGGTCTTTTTCCGGGACGAGCTCCGGCGGCTGGTTCTGGAGGCCGATCATCCCGCCATCGCCGTCAAGGCCGCTTCCCGGATCAAGGATGCGGCGTGGTTCGCCCAGGTCATGAAACCGACCATGCATCCCTGGCTGCTGTCGGTCATGGCCGAGTGCCTCACCGATCGGGACCTCCTGACCCGGCTCGCTCAGGACAGGTCTTATCCCGACAAGGTGCGCTTCGTCGCCTACCGCCAACTGGGCGTCACCTCGAGTTCCAGTCTCCCCGCAGACTACCTGGCCCTGGTGCTGGAGGTGGCGCGAAATTCCGATGACCGCGCCTTCATCGAATCCTGTGTCGGAGGCTTGACGGTCCGGGACCCCTCGTTCTGGCGGCGCTTCATCCAGGCCTTCCGGCAAAATCCGCTCTGCAAGCCCGGTGCCTGTCCTCCCGACAGTGTATTAACCAGAGCCTTCAGGGAATTAGCCGGCGACCCGGAAGCCTTGCAGCAGGTCTGCCGGCAGGATCCAGCCTGCTGGCCGTATGCCTTGCCGTTGCTTTCCAGGAAAAACGTGGAGGAACTGCTCGCCAGCAACGGGGTCCCCGTGCCCCTCGTCAACAATGCCCGGCGCGCGATCGGTCTGCCCGAAATCGAAAACCGCTTCTGCCCCCGTTGCCAGGTCGTAGTCCAGGCGGAGATGATCCAGTCGAAGGTAACCGAGGATGTCCCCGGGCACAACTCCGATGACGACCGGGACGGATGGATACCCGCTTCCCTGGCCGGATACGAAATCTACCGTTGTCCGGTCTGCGGCAGCCGGTGCCGCCGGGATTACGAAACGGGAGGCAGGGCCGGCAAGGGCAAGGAGACGTTCCGTCTGCTCGGCACCTCTGCCTTGTAGGGGTTCCATACGAGATCGATGCGCGCCTATGGAACCCCTGCGGGATCGATGGGTGGCCATGGGTTGGGGGACCCGGTGGCAGGGTGCCGATGTAGGGTTCCATATGAGATCGGATGCGGCCAAATGGAACCCCTACGGTGTATTCCGGATGGATCGATTGCGCCCACATGGAACCCCTGCGCCCTTTTCTCCCTTCGCCATGCGTCTTTTGCCACGCAAAATGCTATAATTTCCACTGGGCAGGAGGCTGTTTCATGGAAAATGACCGTGGGCAACCGTAAAAAGTGCACGTCATGAAACGTTTACCGACGTTACTCCTGATCTACGCCGCGCTGGTGATCGCAGGCGGGTCGCTGCTCCTCTTCTACGCTTTTTTGCTCTTCGGCCCGTTCGATCTCGTCTCTCTCGGGTTGGACGACGCCCGGGCGCTCGCGTTCGACGCCTTCCTCCTGCTCGTCTTTTTTCTCCAGCACAGCATCCTGGTCCGGAAGGTGGTGCGTGCCTGGCTTGCCAAGGCCATCCCCGCCGATACCTACGGCGCTTTCTACGCCATCACCTCGGGCATCGCCCTGGCCCCCATGGCGCTCTTCTGGCAGGCCACCCCGGTCCTGGCCCGGGCCGACGCGCCGGCCAGCTGGATGCTGCGCCTCGTCTTTTTCCTGTGCGCCGCCGGTTTCTATTGGGGAGTGGCGTCGCTGGGCTTCTTCGACCCGTTCGGCACGCAAGTCCTGAGGGACCGGCTGCGGAACCGGGAGCCGGAAACGCTGCCGCTCACGGTCAGGGGACCCTATCGCTGGGTCCGCCACCCGCTCTACTTCTTCTCGCTGGGGATGATCTGGAGCGCCCCCGTGGTCACGGCGGACCGGCTGCTCTTCAACGGCGCCTGGATCGTCGTCGGCACGATGCTCGAGGAGCGGGACCTGGTCCGCGATTTCGGCGACTCGTACCGCGGCTACCGGTCCCGGGTCCCGATGCTGATCCCCTGGAAGATCCCGAGGTCGTAGAAGGCCCCCGTCGGATGGGTGCCTGTTGGTGGGGTGCCCGCTGGTGGGGGTTCCCATGTAGGGGTTCCATATGAGATCGAATGCGCTCCCATGGAACCCCTACGAACCCACATGGCCCCCCGACGGCGTACCCCGGATGGATCGAGGGCGACCGCCCTATGGTGCGATCCCCAATTCCCCCAACCACATCGTATGTTGAACGGGGAATTGGGGCTGTCGCACCCACTTCCGAAGGAAGGGGCGCCCCTGCGGGAACATCCCCCCGCTCAGAGCATCGCGATCTCGCCGCGCAGGAAGGCGCGCATACGCTCCAGCCGGCGGGCGCGGGTCTCTTCGGTCTTGGCGGAAAAGTAATAGCGGGCCAGCAGCCGGCGCCCCTTCTCGCCCTTGCCGGCATACAGGCTGGACAGCTCGGGGTCGGGGGCCACGATCAGGGTCAGCTCGGCGGCGAGGGCGATCAGTTCTTCCTCCGACGGCCCCCTGGCCGCATCCCACTTGCCGCTGCGCTTGCCCACCTCGACCGCGGCCAGGCCGGAGGGCATCATGAGCCCTGCGGCCGTGAGTTCCGCCACCAGCTGCTTGTTTACCTCCGACCAGTTGCTGACCGGGCTGCGCGGCGAAAACTTGCGCACGTAGACGCGTTCGTCGACCCGTTTGATCAGCGAATCGATCCAGCCCCAGCACAGGGCTTCCTCCAGCGCCTCGCGGTAGGAGACGCTGGGGCGACCGTCCTTGGCGAACTCGATCCAGATGGACTCGCTCTGGTCGTGATGGGCGGCGAGCCAGGCGCGCCAGGCGGAACGGTTTTCGAAACTCAGACGCTGCATCGGCTGCCAGTATACCCCCGCGCGCACCGGGCATCAACCGGAGGCAGGGTGCCCCCAGGTCAGGAAAAGGGTGACAATGCCGGGCCGGAAGGGTTGCCAAACGGGAAAAGATTGGCTAGAGTGAGCATGGAGAGAGGCGATGAGTGATTCCCTGTTTCCCCCTCACGGCGGCTACCGCAAGCTGCGTTCCTTCTAGACCGCCCAGCAGGTCTACGACCTGACGGTGATCTTCTGCGAGCGGTTCGTGGACAAGCGCTCGCGAACCCACGACCAGATGGTGCAGGCGGCACGCAGCGGCGTGCAGAACATCGCCGAGGGGAGCATGGCCTCGGCCACCTCGAAGAAGACCGAGCTGAAGCTGACCGGAGTGGCGCGGGCCAGCCTGGAAGAGCTCGTGCTCGATTGCCAGGATTTCCTGCGCCAGCACCGCCTGCCGGTCTGGGCGAAGGACTCGCCGATGGCGCTGGCCGTGCGAAAGAGCTACCAGCCCGACCGGTCGGACAAGTCTGACCAGTCGGACCTGTCAGAAAGCTTCAGGACGGCCTCTGCGGAAACGGCGGCAAACACCCTGATCTGCCTGATCAACCAGGCCAGCTACCTGCTGCATCGCCAGTTGGAAAGCCTGGGGCAGCAATTCCTGGATGAAGGCGGGTTTACCGAGCGGCTCTACCGCGAACGCAAGCAGCGCCAGTAACAAGGCGCATTCCTCCCCCACCCGGCGGGCGATCTGTGGTACACTTTCCCTACTTCGGGTCAGGAGGTTCTCATGAGCGAACGGATGGTCGGGCAATTCATGGAGATGGTGCGGATCGACAGCGAATCGGGCGAGGAAGCGGAGTTCCTCGACTACCTGGCCCGGGAGTTCACCAGTCTGGGCGCCAAGGTCCAGCTCGACGCCTACGGCAACCTGGTGGCCAGGCTGCCGGCGCTGGACAGCCAGGTCCAGCAGCCCATCCTGTTCTCCTGCCACGGCGACACGGTCAAGCCGGGCAAGGGGATCCGCCCCACGCTAAAAGACGGAGTGATCCGTTCCGCGGGCGACACCATCCTGGGCGCCGACGACAAGGCGGGCATCGCCGAACTCCTCGACGCGCTGCGCACGGCCAAGGTGCGCCCGCCGCTGGAGATCGCCATCAGCCGCCAGGAAGAGGTCGGTTTGCTGGGCGTGCGCAACCTCGACCGCACCCTGCTCACGGCCAAGCGGGGTTTTTTGCTCGACAACGACACCCTCGACACCATCATCGTCGGCGGGCCGACCTACTTCGGCCTCGACGTCTCCATCCAGGGGCTGGCGGCCCACGCCGGCATGGCCCCCGAGAAGGGGATCAACGCGATCCTGGCAGCAGCCCGGGCCATCGCCGCGCTGCGGCTGGGAAGGCTCGATCACGAGACCACCGCCAACGTCGGCGTCATCTCGGGCGGGCTGATCCGCAACGGCGTCCCCGACCAGGCGTGCTTCCTGGCCGAGTGCCGCAGCCTCGACCACGCCAAGGCGCGGGAGCTGGTGCGCGAGATGGAGCAGACCATCCGCGAGCAGGTGACGATCCTGGGCGCCAAGGTGCAGATCGCGGTCAACAACGTCTGCTGCGCGGTCAGCATCCCCGAGGACGCCTGGACGGTGAACGTGGCCAAGGCGGCCCTGAAGACCGTCGGCGTGGAGGCCAAAACCGCCTTCATGACCGGCTACACCGACGCCTCGGTGTACAACAACCTGGGCATCGAGATGGCGGTGGTGGGCATCGGCGCCCAGGACGAGCACGCCCAAAGCGAGCACATCCGGGTCGCCGACATGGAGAAGGCCCGCGACATGATCGTGGAGATCATGAGGCTGGCCGCCCGTAAATAAGCTCTGCCTGACTGCGCCCCGGACGGCGGCGATCCGGCTTGCTTTGGCGGGCAAAGCCCCCTATAATCCCCCTTTCCCGTCACCCGAGGTGCGCACATGAGCGAGAATCCAGCCGGCGGCAAGGGCGAGGCCCTCCTCCGCCAGATCGGCCTGATCACCGTCATCGCCTACGCGGTGGGCTCGGTGATCGGCTCGGGCATCTTCCGCAAACCGGCGCTGATGGCCTCCCAACTCGGCTCGCCGCTACTGCTGCTGCTGGTCTGGGCGGTGGCCGGGGTGATGACCCTTTTTGGCGCCCTCAGCGTGGCCGAGATGTCGGGCATGTTCACCCAGTCGGGGGGGCAGTACGTCTACTTCAACCGCGCCTACGGCCGGCTGGTCGGCTACCTGTACGGTTGGGCGGTGTTCGTGGTCATCCAGACCGGCTCGATCGCCTCGATCGCCTACGTGTTCTCCGACTCGCTGGGCTACTTCTTCCGCTTCTTCCGCCTGCCCCCCGCCTGGGAGGCGATCACCCTGCACCTCCCCTTCCTGGGGGGGATCACCCCGTTCCGGTTTATGGGGCTCAAGCTGTGCACCATCGCCCTGGTCCTCTCGCTGACCCTGGTCAACTACCTGGGGGTGAAGCTGGGCGGGGCGGTGCAGATCGTGTTCACCGCCCTCAAGATCGGCGCCATCGCCCTGATCGTGGTGTTCGCCCTGACCGCCGGCGGCGGCCACGTGGAAAACTTCCTGCGCACCACCTCGCCGCTCACCCCCGGCCACGCCTCGATCTTCCTGGCCTTCATCGTGGCCATGTCGGGCGCCTTCTGGGCCTACGACGGCTGGATCAACGTCACCTACATCGCCGGCGAAGTGCGCAACTCGCAGCGCAACCTGCCGCGCGCCCTGGCCATCGCCGCGGTGATCTACATCGTGGTCTACCTGCTGCTCAACGTCGCCTACTTCTACGTGATCCCGGTCGGCGAGATGGCGGGAAACTACGTGCGCGCCGAAGCCAGCGGGCAGTCGTACCTGGTCGCAACCGACGTTGCCGCGCGCATCTGGAAGAACTGGGGCGGGGCGCTGATCGCCGTGGCCATCATGATCTCGACCTTCGGCACGGTGAACGGCACGATCATGTTGTCGGCGCGGGTGTACTACGCCATGGCCCGCGAGGGGCACTTCTTTTCCCGCCTCAAGGACGTCCACCCCCGCTTCCACACCCCGGGCAAATCGCTATGGGCGCAGGGCTTCTGGACCTCGGTGCTGGTGCTTTCAGGCACCTTCGACCAGCTGACCGACATGCTGATCCTGGTCTCCTGGATCTTCTACGCCGCGGGGGCCCTGGGGGTGATCGTGCTGCGCCGCAGGATGCCGGACGCCCCGCGCCCCTACAAGGTGTGGGGCTACCCGGTGGTGCCCTGGCTGTTCATCCTGTTCTCCTCGGTGTTCATCGTGTTCACGGTGTACTCCGACGTGCAGAACTACCTGAGCGGAAGGGCGCCGATGATCAACTCGCTGCTGGGCATCGCCCTGGTGGCGCTGGGACTGCCCGGCTACTTCTTCTGGCGGCGGCGGGAAAAGAGGCAGCAGGCGGCGGACTGATCCGGGCCGAGGGTTTCCAGGACCCGGCGCTAGCCGGCGTTGCGGCGGATCACCCAGGCAGCCAGTTCGCGCTCGATTTTCGGCGCCAGATAGGCCCACTCCAGCCCCACCGCCACCTTGCCCGACATCTCCTGCGGGGCCAGGTGGCGGATGAAGGCCAGCGTCTCTCGGGGCACCAGGTCATCGATCCCCTCGGTGGTCACCAGCAGCCGGTCGCCGAGGCTCAGGCCGCGCACATGGGCCTGAGCGGTGACAAAGCCCAAACCACCCCGGCTCAGGCTGAGCAGCTGACCGGGGTGGGCCGGCTGGCCGGGGCCGGCCTGGAACGATACCACCGGGGCGTCGTCCTGGGCGAAGAAGGCCCGCGGATCCCGTCGTCGTTCGGCATGGTCCATGGTCACCGCCTCCCGTGGTCGTGGGGCCTGGGGGAAATCCCCGGGCCAGGGGCCCGGCTCCTCGAAAAAATAACGTTCACTGGCTGTAGAGCAGCAGGCTGATGCGCCGGTTGCGCGGGTCGAACGGGTTGTCGACCACCAGCGGCACGGTGGCCGCATAGCCGGTGACCCGCAGCAGGTGGTCGGGCGAGAAGCCCCGCTGCTCGAGCTCGACGCGTGCTGCAGACGCCCGTTCGGTGGACAGCTCCCAGTTGGTCTTGCCGGCGCCCGCGTAGACGAAGGCGTCGGTATGGCCCTCGATCGCCACCTTGACCATCCCCCCCTTGAAGCGGTCGACGATCACGTCGAGGATCTTCCTGCCCAGCGGGGAGAGCTCGGCCGAGCCCGGAGGGAAGATCGGCCCCCCCTCCTTGTCGAACAGTTGCACGCGGATGGCGCCGTCGGCGGTGACGTCGACCATCACCTGATCCTCGACATCGGCGAGCTTCTGCTCGATCTCCTGCTTCATGGCCTGCAGCAGGCTGTCGCCCGCGCCGCCCAGGTCGAGGGCCCCCTGCCCCCCCTTGACGATGACCTGGTCGCCCTCGTTCACCTCGATGTTCACCGTCTTCTTCTTGAGCGCCTTGGCCCCCTTGAGCACGTTGTACTCTTTGAAGTACTCGGCCATGGCCTGCTTGGCCTGGGGCTTCATGGCCGTGACCAGCCACATCAGCAGGAAGAAGGCCATCATGGCGGTGACGAAGTCGGCGTAGGCCACTTTCCAGGCTCCGCCGTGGGCTCCGCCGTGGCCGCCCTTTTTGACCTTCTTGATGACTACTTCTTTTCCTTCCACTTGCGGACCTCTTCATCCACGTCCATGAACGACGGGCGCTCGCGGGGCGGGATGGCGCGCCGTCCGGCCTCCACCGCCAGCAGCGGGTGGGACCCCTGGGAAAAGCCGATCAAGGCCATCTTGATCACCGTGAAGCCGACCGAGTGCTGGTTGGCCTGGTTCTCGAGGTTGGTGGCGATCGGGCCCACGAAACCGTAGCAGGCCAGCACGCCCAGGAAGGTGCCGACCAGGGCGGCGGCCACGGTGTGGCCCAGCACCTCGGGCGGCTCGGTGATCTTGCCCATGGCCAGAGTCACCCCGAGCACGGCGGCGACGATGCCGAGGCCCGGCAGGGCGTCGGCGATCTTGGAGATGATGCCCGGGGCGAACACCGACTCCTTGTGCTGGGTCTCGATGTCGATCTCGAGCAGGTTGTCGAGGTCGTTGGCCGACATGCTGGCGGTGATGATCAGGCGCAGGTTGTCGGTGATGAAGGCCAGCAGGTTGGCGTCGTGCATCACGATCGGGTACTTGCTGAAGATGTCGCTCTTGGCGGGGGTGTCGAGGTGCGACTCGAGGGCGATCAGCCCCTCGCGCTGGGCCTTGGAGAACAGGTGGTTGAGCAGCATCAGCAGCTGCAGGTAGTCCTTCTTGGTGTGTTGCTTGGCCGAGAAGACGGCGGTGAAGCTCTTGGCGATCACGCCGAGCTGGGAGCCGGCCATGATCACCAGGGCGCCGGCGGCGGCACCGCCGATGATGACCAGTTCGGCCGGCTGGAAGAGGATGCTCAGGTTGCCATGCTCCATCAGGTAGCCGCCGATGATCGAAACCATCACCACCACCATGCCGATAATCACCATCATGGGATCAGTTCTCCTTTATCTGTGCTGCGGGAGACCATGGTCACGCCAGCTTCCGGTGGTCCTTGCGCTTCCAGGCGAAGCGGATCAGGGCCAGGGTGGCGATGAAGATCGCCGCCATCAGCCCGCGGGCCAGCCACAGGTAGGGCTTGTTGGCCGCCGGCTCGCCCTCCATCAGCAGCTTGCCGATGGCCTCCTGCCAGGTCCAGACCGCCAGGATCACCAGCAGGTAGACCGGGGTGACGTACTGGATGATGAAGCGGAACACCCTGGGCACGCGGATGTCGGAGCCCTTGTGCAGCTCGTCCCAGCCCTTGCGGGCGCCGAACACCCAGGAGAAGATCACGATCTCGATCACCGCGAACACCACCAGGCCGAAAGTGCCGACCCAGAAGTCGAGTTCGTCGAGGAAGCCGTACTTGAAGAAGAACACCACCATCAGCACGGCCAGGGTCAGGAATGCGTAGATGAGGTTGACCGCCTTCTTGCGGCTCCACTTGAACTCGTCGGTCAGGAAGGCTACCAGCGGCTGGGTCATGGCCACCGAGGAGGTGATGCCGGCGATGAACAGCAGGCCGAACCACATCGAGCCGAACACCTGTCCCAGCGGGATCTTCTGGAAGATCACCGGCAGCGACACGAAGCCGAGGTTGAAGGCCCCCTGCTGGGCGATGCCCTGGGTCTCGGTCAGGCCGAAGAAAGCCACCGCCACCGGGATGGCGATGGTGCCGCCCAGGACCACCTCGGCGAACTCGTTGGTCATCGAGGTGGTCAAACCGTTGAGGGCGATGTCGTCCTTTTCCCGCACGTAGGAGGCGTAGCAGTTGATCATCCCCTGGCCCAGGCTCAGGGTGAAGAAGATCTGCCCCGCGGCCACCAGCCAGACCTGGGCCTGGCCCAGCCGGGAGAAGTCGGCGTTCCAGATGAAGCCCATCCCCTTGGCAATCGTCCAGTCGGCGTGGGCGGGATCCGGTGTGCCCATGGTCAGCACGCGCACCACCAGCACCACGGCGAACAGGAGCAGCAGCGGCATACCGTAGAGGGCCAGCTTCTCGATCCCTTTTGCGATGCCGTGATAGACGAAGTAGTAGTTGACCGCCATGGTGACGGCCAGGAAGATCAGCGCCGGGATCAGGGTGGCGAAGAAGTCGTTCTGCTCCACCCCCTGGTAGCCCTGCAGGAACTGCCCCATGGCCTCGCGCGAGGCGTGGCCGAAGTACTTGCCGGTGCCGGTGAACCAGGTGTAGGCCAGGGTCCACGATTCGATGAACACATAGTAGACGGCGATGGTGATCGGCAGGAAGATGCCGAAGGCGCCCAGGTACTTGGCCGCCGGGTGCTTCCACAGCAGCGAGAGCATGCCCGGGGTCGAGCCGTGGCCGCGGGTGCCGCCGTACCTGCCGATGGTCCACTCCACCCACATCATCGGGATGCCGAGGAACAGGAAGGCCAGGAAGTAGGGGATCATGAAGGCGCCGCCGCCATTGGCCGCGGCCTTGACCGGGAAGCGCAGGAAGTTGCCCAGGCCGATGGCGTTGCCGGCCATGGCCAGGATCAGGCCGATGCGGGAAGCCCAGATCTCGCGACCGCCGACCTGCTCGCCCGCCGCCTGGCGCTTCTTGGCCGACAGCACGCGCTTGAAACAGTACACGGTGAGGGCGATGATCACCCCCCAGGCCAGAATCAGGATGAACCAGCCGCTGGTCGTCAGTCCGTTGCCTTGCATGATGCGGTCGCCTCCTTGACAGAGTCCCCCGATCCGCGGTTGCCGGCGTCGTCCGGCCAAGTCACCGCTGCCCCCGATTGTACGGGAGAGCGGGCGAAAAAGTCAATTCGGATTTGACGGCAGGCGGCGATTGTTTCTATAATGCCCCCTTCGATTCGGCCACCGGGAGCGGGACCTCGTTTCGCCCCCCCCATGGAGGACTCATGCTCAGTGAAAAAGACCTGGCCTTCCTGGCCGCCGCCTGCCAGGTGCAGCCCGCGCAGGCCCAGAACGTGCTCGCCCTGCTCGACCAGGGCTGCACCGTGCCGTTCATCTCCCGCTACCGCAAGGAGATGACCGGGGCGCTCGACGACGCCCGGGTGCAGGGGCTGTCCGAGAACTACGACTCGCTCAAGGAACTCAACGAGCGCAAGGCCACCATCCTGAAGACCATCGGCGAGCAGGAGAAGCTCACCCCGGAGCTGGCCGCGCGCATCGAGGCCACCTACTCCAAGACCGAGCTCGAAGACCTCTACCTGCCCTTCAAACCCAAAAAGCGCACCAAGGCCACCATCGCCCGAGAGAAGGGGCTGGCCCCGCTGGCGGAATCGATCCTGACCCAGGCAGGCGAGGCGTCCGCCCGGGCGACGCTCGAAGAGCTGGCAAAGCCCTTCGTCGATACCGCCAAGGGAGTGGCCTCCGCAGACGAGGCACTGGCCGGCGCCGGTCACATCCTGGCCGAACAATTCGCCGAGCATGCGGGCTTCCGCCGGCAGGTGCGCCAGCACGTGTTCGAGCATGGAATCTGGCGGGTGACGGTCACCAAGGAGTGGGTTTCCAAACGCTCCAAGTTCGAGCATTACTACGACTACCAGGAGCCGCTCAAGTCGATCCCCTCCCACCGCATCCTGGCCATCCGCCGCGGCGAGGACGAGAAGGTGCTCAGCGCCCGGGTCGAGATCGATCGCGACGCCCTGCGCGTGCTCTACCGCGCGCTGCTCTTTGCGGAGGGCCACCCCTACTTCGACTTTCTCGACCAGGTGACCGCCGATGCCCTGGAGCGGCTGCTGCTGACCTCGGTGGAGCTCGACATCATGACCGAGCTCAAGAAGGAGGCCGACGAGGCGGCCATCCGGGTGTTTGCCGCCAACCTGGAGAGCCTGCTGATGGCCCCTCCGGCCGGCCCGCGGCGGGTGCTGGGAGTCGACCCGGGGTTCCGCACCGGAGCGAAGCTGGTGGCCCTCGACGAGACGGGCAAGCTGCTGGACACCGCCACCATCTACCCGACCCAGTCCCAGGCCCGGATTCAGGAGGCGCAGCAGGTGGTCGAGCAGCTGTTCGCCCGGCACCGGCTGACCGCGGTGGTCATCGGCAACGGCACCGCCTCGCGGGAGACCCAGGAGTTCTTCCGCACCTTCCTGCCCAAAGAGGTGATCTTGTCGGTGGTCAGCGAGGCCGGGGCCTCGGTCTATTCGGCCTCGGAAACAGGGCGCGAGGAGTTTCCCGACCACGACGTGACCGTGCGCGGCTCGGTCTCTATCGGCCGGCGGTTCCAGGACCCGCTGGCCGAGCTGGTCAAGATCGACGCCAAGGCCATCGGCGTCGGCCAGTACCAGCACGACGTCAACCAGGGGCTGCTCAAGAAGAAGCTCGACCACGTGGTGGAAGCGGTGGTCAACCGGGTCGGGGTCGACCTCAACACCGCCTCCAAGCACCTGCTGCAATACGTGTCGGGGATCGGCGAGACGCTGGCCAAAAACATCGTCACCTACCGCAACGAGCACGGCGCCTTTCGCTCCCGTGAGGAGCTTGGCCAGGTCCGCCTGTTCGGTCCCAAGGCCTTCCTGCAGAGCGCCGGTTTTTTGCGCATCGCCGGCGGCAGCAATCCGCTCGACGGCACCGGCATCCATCCCGAATCGTACGGGGTGGTCTCGGCGATGTGCGCGAGGCTTGGCAAGGGACTTCCCGAGCTGATCCGCAACCGCTCCCTGCTGCAGCAGATCCGCCCCGAAGAGTGGGTGAGCGGCGCCTTCGGTTTGCCGACCATCCAGGACATCCTGCGCGAACTCGAAGCCCCGGGCCGCGACCCGCGCCGCGACTTCGCGCCGTTCGAATTCGCCGCCGGCATCGAGAAGATCTCCGACCTTGCCGAGGAGATGGTGCTGCCCGGGGTGGTCACCAACGTGACCCGCTTCGGCGCCTTCGTCGACATCGGCGTCCACCAGGACGGGCTGGTCCACGTGTCGGAGTTGTCCCACCGCTTCATCCGCGACCCGGAGCAGGAGATCCACGCCGGCGACCAGGTGAAGGTCAAGGTGCTCAAGGTCGACGTGGAGCTGAAGCGCATCCAGCTCAGCATCAAGGCGGTGACGGCGCCGCCCGCCCCGCCGGTGCGCTCGCGTCCCGAGCGAAGGCCGCCCCAGGCGCCGCCTTCGCCCAGGCCTCCGGACCGGCAGTCGAAGCCTGCACCTCGCCCGGAGCGGGCCCCGCAGCCTCCCGCCCCGCCCCGCGACCCGCTGGGCGATCTCAAGAAAAAGTGGGGGGCCCGCTAACCTTTGGTGGACAAAGCGGGGCTTTGCCGCCATATCTATGGATCCACCTCATCTTTCCTGGAGAACCGATGCGTTCTGGACGGAAACCGATTTGCCTGGCTACCGCGCTTTTGCTGGCGGCACTTCCGGTTCTGGCCGGCGAGAGCCTTCCCGCAGCTGCCTCCGGCAGCGTCTTTTGGCGCAGGGCCTTGTTCGTCCTGGCGGTGGCGGGCATCCTCTTCCTGATCCGCCGCGTCGAGCTGGGGCGGATGAAGCAACGCACCCTGCTGCGCGAGAGCGAGTTGCGGACCCTGGCAGCCGAGGCCCAGGTGCGGGCGATCGAAGCCGAAAACGCCCGCAAGAGCCAGGAACTCGACGGCGCCCGCCGTCTACAGCTTTCGATGCTGCCCCAGCAAATGCCCGACGACCCCAGCCTGGAGATGGCGGTGGTGATGCGCACCGCCACCGAGGTCGGGGGCGACTACTACGACTTCCGTCGCCTCGACGATGGCCGGCTGGTGATCGCCGTGGGCGATGCTACCGACCACGGTCTCAAGGCGGGCACCATCGTGTCGGTGACCAAAGGGCTGCTCTGGTCTGCCTGCGAACTGCCCCCGGCCGCTTTTCTGGCCCGGGCGGGGCAGGCCATCTAAGAGATGCGCCTGGGCCCCCTGTTCATGGCCCTGACCGTGATCCACGCCCGCGGGCGGGTGCTGCGCATCGCCTCTGCCGGCATGCCCCCGGGACGGATCCTGCGCTGCGCGAGTGGCCTCCTCGAAGAGGTGCCCGGACGGGGGGTGCCGCTGGGCACGGTGGCCCACTACCCTTACCGGGAGATCGAGGTCGAGCTGGCTCCGGGCGACACCCTGCTGCTGCAGAGCGACGGCCTGGCCGAGCAGTTCGCCGGCGAAGACGAAATGTTCGGCTACCGCCGCATCGACGACCTGCTGGCAAAAAGTTGCTCGCTCTCACCCCAGGCGCTGATCAGCGGTTTGCTTGCCGAAGTCGACCGCTGGACGGGGGGCGCCTCGCCCACCGACGACATCACCCTGATGGCGATTCGCAGCCGCTGAGGTCGAGCACCGGCACCTCTTCCTCTTCGTTTTGCACTGCCGAAAGCCTTCGCTTCTGGATGTGCTCGCCCACCGCCCGGCAGACCACGGCATGGGTGTCGGGGTCTGCCATCAGCTTCTGCAGCACCTCGATCCCGGCGCTGGGGATGATCTTGAGCAGCATCTTGATCGGCGCCTCGGGATCATTGGCTACCGCCATGGCCACCGCCGGGGAGAGGTGCCAGGAGGTGAGGTCGAGCGCCTCGTACACCCGGTGGCGCGCTTTGCCTCGGTTCAGGAAACGCAGCACGATCTCCTCGGTACAGGTGGGCCCTTGCAGGATCGTCTCCAACAGCCGCGGGGTATCCTCGTTGATGAAGTGCAAAAGCAGCGACGGCGGGGCGGTCTTGAGCAGCGCGATCTGCTCGCCCAGCGGCAGCTTGGCAAAACGCATGAAGAGTTCCAGTTCGGCCCGCCGGCGCACCGCGGGGTTTGCACGGGGATTCTTGACCAGCAGCAGCAAGTCGGACGGAAAGAGGCGGGCGATCAGGTTATTGGCAGTTCCCGGCGGGAAGAGGGGGTGCATGACCAGGTGGAGCTGGATGCGGCGCCGGTCGGAGTACTGGTGGTAGAGCTCGAGGAGTTGGCTGGGGGTCCACCCTCCGCCGCCCAGACGGCGGATCAGATCCAGCTCTTTAACCGGTTCTGCCGGCGCCTCCCCCGGAGCCCTCTGCTCGTCCATACCCCTAGCGCAGCACGATCCAGATGAACACCGCAACCCAGGCGATCAGGTTGAGGGTGAAGGGGAGGTCGGTGTAGATGACCTCGGCGGGGTTCTCCCCCTCGCCTTTGGCATGGGAGAGGAACAGGTAACGGAAGATGCCGTAGATGACGAAGGGGACGGTGTAGATCAGGTCGTGGGTCTTGAACTTGGCCACCGTCTCGGGCGAGAGGACGTACATCACGTAGGAGATCAGGGTGGTGGCGGTGGCGATGCCGATCATCTGGTCGATCATCGGCCGGGTGTAGTACCGCAGGGTGTGGCGGGTCCCCTCGACGTCCCCGCGCTCCAGGCGGAGCAGCTCCTGGCGGCGCTTGACCAGGGCCAGGAAGATGGCCAGCAGGAAGATGATGATCAGGATCCAGGGCGAGAGCTCGATACGGCAGGCGGCCCCGCCGGCGATCACCCGCAGGTCGAAGCCGATGGCGATCAGCATGATGTCGACGATCACCACGTTCTTGAGCCAGAACGAGTAGAGGAGGTTCTGGGTCAGGTAGACGGCCACGATCACGAAAAACGTCTGGTCGAGGCGGTACGAGCCCGCCAGGGAAACCAGCACCAGCAATGCCGCGCCGACCAGGGCCGCCCGGACCCCCAGCCTGCCCGCGGCGATCGGCCGGTGTTTCTTGCGCGGGTGCTGGCGGTCGCGCTCGCGGTCGACCACGTCGTTGATCACGTAGACCCCGCTGGCGGCCAGGCCGAACAACAGGAAAGCTGCCACGGAGCGGGCGATGTAGGGGATCTGGAACAGGTGCAAGGCAAAGACCATGGGGGCGAAGATGAAGACGTTCTTCACCCACTGCTTGAGGCGCATGGTGCGCAGAAAATCGATCGGGATCGCCATGGCACCTGCGATTATACCATAGCATGGGGGCCGAATCAGACCCGGTGGCAACCCGGAGCCGGTGATCGCCGTATAACTCGTTGCCTTTGGGTGGCCCCCCTGGCAAGGAGCGTTTCATGAACCCGATTCCGATGGTGGCCGTGCTGGCCCTGCTGCTGACCGCCCCCCTGAGCGCGCAACCCTCCGGGCAGGATAAAACCCTGCTCGGCGAATTCCAGCGGATCTCTTCCCACGACCTCCTTTCCTGGGTGCAAAAACTCTCCTCTGCCGAGTTCGCCGGCAGGCTGACCGGCACCCCCGAGTACCGCCGGGCCGCCGACTGGGTGGCCGACCAGTTGAAGGGGTGGGGGGTGAAACCGGCTGGCGACCAGGGCGGCTACCTGCTCGACTTTTCCGCCCCCACCACCACCGTCGACTCGGTTGGCTCGATCACCGTGACCGGCCCTTTCGGCACCCGCGAGCTCGAGTTCCCCAAAGACTACTTCCCCGGCAGCAACTCGGCCAGCGGCGACCTGACCGCCGAACTCGTCTACGCCGGTTTCGGCATCTCGGCCCCTGAACTCGGCTACGACGACTACCGCAAAACCGACGTTGCCGGCAAGATCGTGCTGGTCGAATCGGGGGCCCCCTACGAGAAGAACGATCCGACCCTGGCCCGCTGGGCCGGCTACAGCGGGTCGCAGCACAAGGTCGACAACGCGGTGAGCCACGGCGCTGCCGGCATCCTTTTCCTGGAGAAGGTGGCCAACCCCGGCGCCCCGTACCATGAGCGCTTCCTCGCCGCCCACCTCGACGCCCGGGTGGCAAACGACCTGCTCGCCGCCGCCGGCAAAAACCAGAAAACGCTGCGCGAGGAGATCGTGCGGACCCTGCGCCCCCACTCTTTTGCCACCGGCATGAAAGCCCGGCTGGTGGCCCGGACCACCCGCCACCCCGAGGGGATCGGCTGCACGGTGGCGGGCCTTTTGCCCGGGAGTGACCCGCTACTGAAAGAGGAAGTGCTGATCGTCGGAGGCCACCTCGACCACGTCGGCACCCTGGGCGTGGTCTTTCCCGGGGCCTTCGACAACGCTTCGGGGTGCGCGGTCATCCTGGCCGCCGCCCGGGCCCTGGGCACCTCCGAAATCTCCCGCAAACGGTCGATCCTCTTCCTCTTCTTCGGTGGTGAAGAGACGGGGCTGGTCGGCAGCACCCGCTACGTCGAAAAACCGATCTTCCCCCTGGAGAAGGTCAAGGCCTTTTTCAACCTCGACATGGTCGGCAACGGCACCGGGCTGGCGGTAGGCGCCGGGCTGACCTACCCCCGGATCGGAGCCATCTTCACCGCCGCCAACGAACGCTGGATCCACCGTCCCTTTCGCCTCACTGAACGCAGAGTCTCGTTCGGACGCCCCCGATCCGACGGGGCGGTGTTTGCCAAAAACGGCTACCCGGCGATGTCGATTTCCACCACCGACGCAGACAAACCGGTCTACTACCACGATCCGGGCGACACCTGGGAGATGGTCTCGCCCGAAATCATGGAGGATGCCGCCAAACTGCTCTTTCTGGGCTTGACCGAAGCCGCCTGCTCCGAACTGTGAACCCGGGGCCGGCGCCGGTCCGCCTGGGCGTCGTCAACATCATGCCCCGTGCGGACGAATACGAGGCCCCCCTGCTGGTAGCCCTTGAGCGGACCGGCAGAAAGGTGGAACCGGTCTGGATCCGACTCGAGACCCATCTCTACCGAAGCACCGACCCCGGCCACCTGGCCAGGCACTACCAAACGCTCGACCAGGCACTCGCTGGCCCGCCGCTGGACGGGCTGATCCTGTCGGGGGCCCCGGTCGAAGAGATCCCCTATTCCCAGGTGCGCTACTGGCCCGAGCTGACCGTCATGCTGAGCCGAGTCGGATTCGACCTGCCGCCGATGCTCGGGCTCTGCTGGGGGGCCATGGCCCTGGCCAAGCACACCGGCATCGAGAAGGAAACCTATGGCAGGAAGCTCTTCGGCGTCTTTGCCACCACCAACCTGGCCCCCCAAGGCCCGGTCATGGCAGGGGTTGCCCCGGTTTTTCCCTGCCCGCAGAGCCGGCACGCCGGCCTGATCGACCGCGAGGTCGAGCGGGCGACAGCAAAGGGGGAGGTCGCGCCGCTGGCCCGGGCCCCGGAAACGGGAGTAACCATCTTCCGCACGCCCGACGGCCGCTTCACCGGCCACCTCGGCCACCCCGAATACCCCACGAATCGCCTGGCCCAAGAGTACTTCCGCGACCAGGGCAGGAAGCGAACCGATGTCGGATTCCCGGCCGGCTACGATCCCGAGCACCCGGTCAACACCTGGAGCGAGGCGGGGGTCGCCTTCTTTTCGGGTTGGCTCGACACCCTGTTTCTGTTGCCTGGAGGCCAGCAGTAGACGCCCGGCGATCCCGGTTTGACGAGAAACGACCCCGGCAATCCCCCTTGACCTTTCGCCGCCGGGGCCGTATAAGGGGGACGAGGTGCCGGAAATGAACCACTCCCTGACCCAGATCGCCAGTGCCGTGAACGCCGGGCAGCCGTTGATCCAGATCGTCTCGTTCGAGGAGCGGCGGGTCGAATCTTACCTGAAGAAGATGACCAATACCCCCCCGTGGACCTGGGATCAGCACGCCGGGCTCTGCCAGGGCGAGCAGTCGATTCCGGGCACCGCCGACCCCGTTGCCGCCCTGGCCCGGGTGATCGCCGAGCCCGGTCCCGCTTTTTTCGTGTTCCGCGACCTCTCCCCCCTGCTCCCGCACGACCCCGCCCTGGTGCGCAAGCTGCGCGAAAGCTATCAGGCGCTCAAGGGCAACAAGAAGACCCTCTTCCTCCTCTCGCCCGACGCATCCATCCCCGACCTGCTGCGCAAAGAGATCGACATCGTGGTCTTCGAGCTCCCCGACATCGAGGAGCTGGAAGGGTTGCTGCGGAGATTTCTCGACCAGTTGGGCCGCAAGGGGGTGGCGGTGAGGCTGCGGGAGGGAGAGCTGAGCCAGTTCGTGATCGGCCTGCAAGGGTTGACCATGGACGAGGCGACCAAGGTATTGATGAAGACCCTGCTCGGCCAGCAAACCATCAGCGCCGAGTTGCTGCCCAAAATCCACGCCGAGAAAAAGCAGTTGATCCTCAAGGAAGGAGTGCTGGAGTACGTCACCAGCACCCTCGACCTCAAGGACATCGGCGGGCTCGACAAGCTCAAGGACTGGCTGGCCAAGCGCAAGAAGGCCTTTTCGAAAGAGGCCCGGCAGTTCGGCATCGACCGCCCCCGCGGGGTGCTGACCATGGGCGTCACCGGCTGCGGCAAGAGCCTGGCCTCGAAGGTGATCGCCTCGCTGTGGGGCCTCCCGCTGTTTCGCCTCGACATGAACCTGGTCTATTCGGGGATCGCCGGCGCCCCCGAGGACGTCTTCTCGCGGGCCCTCAAGACCATGGACTCGGTGGCCCCGGCGGTGCTGTGGATCGACGAGATCGAGAGCGGCATCTCCGACAAGACCGCCGATGGCTCCTCGTCGCGCATCCTGGGCTACTTCCTGACCTGGATGCAGGAGCACACGTCGGAGATCTTCATCGCCGCCA
>CAZTNO010000005.1:0-28610 GCA_964614865.1 uncultured Clostridia bacterium | reverse complement strand
CAGCAGTTCGGTGATCCGCCGGGCGATCGCCCGTTCCAACCGTTTCATTTCGTCTCCTCCAGGTGGGCAGCTGAATTCCAATAATCGACCACCGCGGTCCAGCGGTTATCCTCGCGGTACAACGAGATTTCCGACAGCGAGGCGTTGCGGGTGCGGAAGCGCCGCGAAACCGCCGGATCCATCCCCAGTAGCACGCCCAGGGCGGCCCGGTTGACGGTGGCGTGGCCGACCAGCACCACCACCCGCTCGCCGCCTGCGAGTACCCGGGCCAACCCGGCTTCGACCCGCCGGGTCACGTCGAGGAAGCTCTCACCGCCCGGGATGCGCAGGGCGGGATCTTTTTTCCAGCGAGCAAAGAAGTCGTCCGGGAGGCCCTTCAGGTCGGTGTAGGGCCGCCCCTCCCACTCGCCGAGGTCGATCTCGACCAGTTCGGCGAGGGGCTGCTGCAAGAGATCGCAGGCCCGGCCGATGGCCTCGGCGGTCTGCCGGGCACGGGTCATGGTCGAGCAGAAGAGCGCCTCGACGTTCCGTTCCCGCAGGTGGAGGGCGATTCGCTCCGCTTCGGCAAGCCCCACCGGGCTCAGGGGATGGTCGGTTCGCCCCTGCAGGAGGTCGGCACTGTTGGCGGCGGTGGTCCCGTGACGAACCAGGTAGAGGGTTTTATCGGCAACCGGCATGGTTCTCCATTATACCCGCGGCCGCCTTCCGCCGTCAATCGGGAGGCACGGGGGGGGAGGAAGGGCTATTTCAGCGCCAAAAGCTCCGGGTTTTGCGGAAAGTCTTCCAGGGCTCTGGCCAGAATCCTGGCGAAGTCTTCTTCGTCTTTGAGTTCGCGGTAGATGTCGAGTAACAATAAGTAATGGTCGACACTGGGCTCGAGAAACAGGGCGGCCACCGCCTGGATCTCGGCCTGCGCCGGCTGCTTGCGCCGCTCCAGCAACCGGGCCAACTGGGCCCGGGCGTCGGCCAGGTAGGGGTTGAGGTCTATCGAGTCTTCGACCTTGCGCTGGGCCTCCTCCAGGTTGCCCTCGATCAGGTCGGCCTGGGCATCGGCGAGCAGCGAGGCGGTCGACGGCGCCGCCGGCCCCGGGCCCACCCCGGCGAACGGGTTCTTGAAAGCCAAAGGCAAGTTCGGGCGCTCCTTGACGAAAAACGCGGCGGGGATCACCTCGGCAAATGCGGGCAGCAGGGTTTCCTGCCCCTCGTCGCCCATCAACTGGTAGGCGAACAGGCGGATCAGCCCCTCGTTGCCGGGGAAACGGGCCAGGGCCGAACCTAGTTCCCGACGCAAATCGGCGGTCCGGCCCGTCTCCAAGAGCAGCAGCAACAAACCGAGGGCGGTGTCGGCGTCCTGCCGCCACTGCAAGGCCTTGCGCAGGTGGGTTTCGGCCGGCCCCCACTCTTTGCCGGTCAGATAGAGGAGGCCCAGATTGTGGTGGGTTTCGTAGGGGAACAGGCCCGCCTGGACCAGCGCGGAGAACCGGCCGGCGGCTACCGCCGGGTTGCCCTGGGCCGCCGCCCCCAGGGCCAGCAGAAAAGAGGTCTTGCGGGCCAGAAACGAGGTGGGAGCGATCTTGGTCAGATAGTATTCGGCCTCGCCGTAGGCTTTGCGCAGGGTGTAGTTCTTGCCGAGCTCGAAGAACAGGAAGTCGGAATTCCGGCCCGCCTCGGCCAGCCCGACCAGCATCTCGATTTTTTTGGACAGGTCGGTGACCAGCAGGCTCTTGACCAGTTTTTCATAGTCGGCCAGTTCGAGTCGCAGCGGGGGGAACTCGACCGCGGTCGTCCGGGCCGGGTCGATGGCCCGCACCACCGTGCGCAAGAGTTCCTCGAGGATCCGGAACAATTCGGTGGAGTTGCCCTTGATCACCGGCAGGTAGCGCTGCCTCCCCCGCTCGACGTCGTAGAGCACCAGGCGGATCGACAGCAAAGCCGGGTTCTTGCGATCTCCCTGAATCAAACCGAACAACAGGTGGCGGGACTGGATCTGACCGGCGACCCGCAGGGCGGTGGCATTGGTGATTTCGAACGGGAAACGGATCCGGTTGCGGTCGAGCACCGCCGCGGCGTCCTCTTCCGAAACCACGGCCAGCCCATTCCAGGCGAGTCCCGACACCAGATAGAACGACACCGCCTTGCCGATCCAGAAATACGAGGAATGGCTCTGGGACTCCACTTGCGGGGGGAGGACCAGCGTTTTGGCCGGCAGGAGGGCGGAAGCGCACAGGGCGAGCAACACCACGCGGGCAACGATCACGGCTTCCCTCCCGCGTCGTCCGCGAGATACGCACGCAAGGCCTGGGCGCCGGCAAGTTCGGCCTTGCCCGCTCCGTCCAGGCGCAGGCAGAAGGCCCGGCCCGGCTTCTCCAGCGGGAAAAAGCCGATCAGGATGGCATCGAACCCCCGCTCCCGGTCACCGACCGTGCCGGTTTTCACCCCCATCCGCAAGCCCGGAAGCCTGGCCCGGCGGGCCGTCCCATCCTCGTCTTCCACCACCCGGGCCATCGCCTGACGAAGGCGGGGACCGGCACCCGCCAGATCGAGCCGGGGCAGGGGGCGGGGCGGAGCCGAGTACGTGCCCAGCTTGAACACGTTTTCCACGTGATCGACCAGGTGGGGGGCGTCGACCTGGCCGTCCTGCGCCACCCAGGCCGCCAGCAGGGCCCCATGTATCGCCGTGAGGCGGATCTCGCCCAGCCCCACCGCCAGGCTGGCCAGGCGGATCGGCGGCCAGGGGGGGGGCGAGAAAGTGCCCATTTCCAGCTGGAACAGCGGATCGGCGAGCGGCGGGGCATTGAACGAGAATCGACGCAGCGAAGCCTCGATGGCCTCGCTGCCCAGGGAGAGGCCGATGCGGGCAAAACTCAGGTTGCAGGAGAGGGCGAGCGCCTGCTCGGGCGACTCGACGCCACGATGGGGAAGCCAGTCATAGAAAGGTTTTCCATCGATTTCCAACACCCCCGAACATTTGAAGGGGAAGAGAGGCGACGGCGAGCCGCGCAAAAACGCCGCCAGCGACAGCACCTTGATCACCGAGCCGGGTTCGAAGCGCTGGTGCAGGGCCGAATCCCCCTGCTGGGGAGGGCGGGGGTTGGAAAAGGCGACCCGCACCGAGCCCTCGGGCACCGACAGCACGAGCAGGCTGCCGTACTGCCCGGAAAAAACCCGCGCCGCCCGCTCCTGTTCTTCGCGGTCGATGGTCAGAAAAACGTAGGCAAAACTCTCTTTCAGGCGGCCTGCGATTTCGGGCAAAACCAGCCCGGAGACGGCGAAAACGAGCCGCTTTTCGCGAGGCAGCCAGGAGGCCAGCAGGCGCCCCGATCGGTCGAACACGCAGGGGATGGTCCCCCGCTCCAGCGCTGCCAGGGCCTCGGTGAGGAGGGCCAGCGCTTTGGAATTCCGCTCCCGGAAGGGCCCTGAAAGGCGGGCCAGACACTCCCTGGCCCCGCGGGCATTGTAGAGCCCGACCGCGGCGATGGCTCCGTGCCAGGAGAGATCGTCGCCCGTCCGCTGGGCGAGGTGGTCGAGGAGAATCTGCATCTCGGGGTACAGCCCGCGCTCGGCGAGCTGGGCCAGCAGGGGAACGGGATCGACCCGGCCGCGCACCCCCCGAGCCTCCAGCCGAGCCAATTCGGCCCGGGTTTCGTCGCGGTGGCCGGTAAAGAGCCCGGTCAGAGCCGCCAGTTCGTCGCGCCGTTCCCGAAAAAACAAACGGCCCTGCTGCTCGTGGAGCAGGCTTTGGGCCGCCTTCCAGTCGCCCCGGGCCAGCAGATCTGCGGCCCGATCGAGTGGACGATGGGCCCGATACAAGGCGACGAGGACCCCGAGGAGCAGGATGACCGGCAACCCCAGGGTGATCCGCAACAGCCGGCGGCGACGACGGCGACGGCGCCCGGCAAACGAAAAAGAAACGTCACGGTAATCCATCAGGGGCTCCCGATGCCGAAAAAATCAATCCGGCGGGTGAGGCTCAACTGGAGAGATAGGCAGCCAGCCGGTCGAGCCCGGTCGCCAGGTCGGCCATCGACGTGGCGTACGAGATGCGCAGGTAGCCCGGGGCGCCGAACGACGAGCCCGGCACCAAAATCAGCTTCAGTTTGTCCAGGATGTCGAGGGCCAGCTCGTTGTCGCCCGCCAGTTTCTTGCGGGCGATGGGGGCCGAGAAATCGGCGAAGAAGTAGAAGGCGCCGCCGGGCAGCCGGTAGGGAATGCCGCCGATGGCGTCGATGCGTTTGGCAAAAAAATCGCGTCGCTGCCGGTACTCGGCCACCATTTTGTGAACGCTCTCCTGCGAACCCGAAAGGGCCTCGACCGCCGCCGCCTGGGAGATCGAGCAGGGATTCGAGGTGGAGTGCTCCTGGATCTTGGTCATGGCCGCCACCAGAGCCGCCGGACCCACCGTGTAACCTACCCGCCAGCCGGTCATGGCGTAGGTTTTGGAGAGGGAGCTGACCACCGCCACATGGCCGTTGTGCTCGGGGGCCAGCACCCAGGGGGAGGGGTAAGGCTCGTCGGTGTAGAGGATCTGCCGGTAGCAGTCGTCGATCACCACCCAGACGTCCTTGCCGGCGAAAAACCGGATGATCTTGGTCAACTCGTCGCCGTTCATCACCATGCCGGTCGGGTTGTTGGGCGAATTGATGATCACCGCACGGGTCTGCGGCGTCCAGCAGGAGATGTACGATTCGGCCGTCTGCTCGAACAACTGCGTCGAGTGGAGATGATCGGCGAACACGGCGGTGCCTCCGCAAAAGCGGACCATTTCGGGGTACGAAACCCAATAGGGTCGAGGCACGATCACCTCGCCCCCGGGATCGACCACCGCCAGCAACAACAGGAACAACCCGTACTTGCTGCCGGGCGAGACGATGATTTCGTTGTCCGCCGGTTCGCGCCCCAAATCGGCCGCCACCGAGAGGCGGATGGCCTTCTTGAGTTCGGCCGTACCCGAAGTGGTGGTGTAGCGGGTCTGGTCGCCGCGGATGGCGGCGATCCCCGCCTCCTTGATCGCTTCGGGGGTGGCGAAATCGGGCTCACCGGCACCGAAATCGAGAATGTTCTTGCCCTGGGCCCGCAGCTGGTTTTTCAGCTGCACCAGCTTCAGGGTGGGGGAACTGGCAATGTCCTGTACCCGACGGGAAAAATCGCTCATCGCTTGCCTCCATATAAGGTTTCTTCGACCACCGCGGCAAAGCGGTGGAGAATCAACAAGTGCATTTCCTGGACAACCGGCGTCTGGGTGCTGGGAATGGCCAACACTTCATCCAGCCCCAAAGCCAGCAAATCGCCATCGTGTTCCCCGCACAGGGCCAGCGTGTCCAGTTCCAACTCCCGGGCCCGACGCAGGGCGAGCAACACGTTCGGCGAGCGACCGCTGGTGGTGAGGCCGATGGCCAGGTCGCCGGGTCTGCCCAGGGCTTCCACCTGGCGGGCAAAAACCCGTTCAAAGCGATCGTCGTTGGCAATCGAGGTCAACACCGCCGGGTCCACCGTCAGAGCCAGCGCCGGCAAGGCCGGGCGATCGAACCCGAAGCGGTTCACCAGTTCGGCGGCCAGGTGACTGGCCTGGCTGGCCGACCCGCCATTGCCGAAAACCAGCACTTTGCCCCCCCGGGCGAGGACCCGGGCCAGCAGGGCACACGCCCGGGGCAACGCCTCGCTCCCGGCGAGCCGCTGCAACTGATTCACCCGGGCATCGACCCAGAGGGAAAACTCGTTCATGTCCATCGCACCAGGCCCCCCCTCACCGACCGACGGGGATTTCCCCGCAGGGGGGGGAATCGGAGCGGCGAACCGGAGCGGGGCACCGGCAAACCATAGAATTTTTTTCTCCGCTTGTCAAGGCCGCGGGCGGGTTGCCCCCCCCTTTTTCCCCCCGGCCGACCCTGCCGGAGCAGTCGTGCTATAATGACGAAAACGAGAGGAGGCTGCCATGGACCATCTCCCCCCCACCTTCGCCTTTCAGGAAAAAGAACCCTGGCACCAGCAACCGAAAGCCTGGGCGCTGATCGCCACCGCCCTCATCGGCATCGGACTGATCCTCCTGTTCTACAAGTCGGTGATCCGGGACTCCTGGAGCACCCAGGAGGTGGGCAAGGCCCTCCAGGTGACCTCCAGCCACTCGGTCTGGGTGGACAAGGTCAACAAGTACAACGAGGTGGTCGTCGTCCCCTCGTTCACCTTTCGCATCCGCAACAGCGGCACCCGGCCCATCCAGTACGTGAGTTTCGACGGGGTGTTCGAGTACGAGGAAACCAAGGAGGGGCTCGGCTCCGGTTACACCACGGCCTTGCAAACCCCCCTCCCCCCGGGAGCCGAAAGCGGGGAGATCTTCGTAAAATCCGATTTCGGTTACAAGGCCTCTTCCAAGGCGGCTTTTTTCAAGAACATCAAGAACTGGAAGCGGGTCCACGTCAAGCTGTACGCCCGGACCAAGAGTTCGGGCTACGCCCTTCTGGGTGTCTACCCCATCCGGCAGATGATCGAAGGGGTCAAACTGGTCGATCCTTGAACCGGACATGGACCGTCCTCCGGTCATGCAACGTTCGACGCTGAAAGTCGGAGCGGCGCTGCTCGCCACCGCGGTCCTGGGGATCGCCTGCCAGCGGTGGCTCGCTCTCCCGCCCTGGCTGGCCATCGCCACCCCCCTGGCCGGCGCCCTGGCCTCTTTTTTCTGGCTACGGTCCGCTTTTCTTCGCCCGCTGGACCGCTTGCAGCAACGCCTGCTGGCGCAGCTCCGTTCGCGGCCCGGGGGGGCCCAGGCCCACCTGCCGCTGGCCGTTTCGGCCGACCAGCTCCTGTCCGAGTTGAAACGGCTGGAAGCCGAGTGCGCCCACCTCCGCCAGTTCACGGCCACCCTGACCCGCACCACCCAGGCCGCCGTGGTGGAGCTCGATCCCGACCTGCGCCTGGTCTCGCTCAACGAGTACGGCCAAAAGCTGGCCGGCGCCGGCGATCACGAACCGTCGGGCCTGTTCAACATCTTCTCGGCCGACGAGCTGGCCTCGCTGCGGGAAGAACTCGGCAAAAGGGAAACGGTGATCGGCCGGAACATGAGCATCATGACCCGCTCGGGAGACCAGATCGAGGCCGAGCTGTCGATTTCCCGGCTGTGCGATGACCAGAACCGGCTGACCGGCTACGTCGCGGTGATCGTCGACATCACCAAACGCAAGCGCGCCGAAACCAACCTGCGCAACCAGATCGCCTTTTCGCAGCAGATATTCTCCTCGATTCCGGAGATGATCCTGATCACCGACCGCACCCTGCGGATCACCTTCTGCAATCGCCAGACCCGCGAGCTTTTGGGCCGCCCCGACATCGAGGTCATCGGGCAGGATCTGCAGCAGCGGCTCGCCCCCGATGCGTTGGAGAACGGCTTCGACGAGGTGGTCCGCCAGGTGATCCAGAGTGGCGAGCGGGTGGCCCAGATCAACGTCCGCAACCCGTTCGTTTTGGACGAACAGTTCGTCGACCTGCTGGTCGAGCCGCTGCGCAGCGCGACCGCCCGCATCGGCAGTCTGATCATGATCCGCGACATTTCGGAGTGGCGCCAGCTCACCGCCCAGCTCCGCTCGTTGCAGGGGTTCACCCAGCGGCTGATCCACGCCAGCCCGTTCGCCATCATTTCGTTGGATCCGCAAACCAGGATCTCGGTCTGGAACGCCACCGCCGAACAGATGTTCCACCTGCCCTTCTCCGAGGTGTTCGGCAAGAACCTGTACCAGGCGGTGCCGGCCTTTCTCACCCTGCGTGATGCCATCGACGACGTGCTGATCCTGCAAAAGACGGTTCATCGCAACGACGAGGTGTTTTCACTTGCTCCTGCCGAAGATCTTGTGGCCAACGTGACCCTGTATCCGGTCACCGCCGAGGAATCGGGGCTGGTGTTGCACCTCGAGAACGTCTCGGCGCTGCGCGAGATGGAATCGACCCTCCTTCAGGCCCAGAAGATGGAGTCGCTGGGGCTGCTCACCAGCGGCATCATCCACGACTTCAACAACCTCCTCAGCGGAATCCTCGGCTATGCCTCGCTGCTCGAACAACGACTGGAGGGCGACGAGAAACTCCGCAAGTACGCCTCCACCATCATCCGTTCGGGCGAGCGCGCCTCGGAACTGATCAGCCAGATCCTGGACTACGCCCGCAAGAAGGTGGCCGAAAAAGCGGAGATTCCCGTCAACGAACTGATCCGCGAATCGCTCGATTTTTTGGCCCCCCACCTGAAACGAATTCAGCTCGAGTTGCGCCTCGAGCCGAGCGAAATGGTGATTCACGCCGACCGGGGCAAACTGTCCCAGGTCTTCATCAACCTGGTGGTCAACGCCAAAGACGCCCTCGAGGACAGCCCCGACCCGAAGATCGTCATCGGCACCCGGCTGGTCGAAGTCGCGGGCCATGCGCAGCTGCCCGCCGGCAGCTACGTCCGCATCGACATCATCGACAACGGGTGCGGCATCAGCCAGCAAAACCTGGACAAGGTGTTCGAACCGTTCTTCACCACCAAGAACGTGGGCAAGGGGACGGGGTTGGGGTTGGCCCTGGTGCGGGGGATCATCCGCGACTACGCGGGGCACATCGAAATCGAATCCGAAATCGGCTTGGGCACGCAAATCCACATTTTCCTGCCGGCGAGCAGCGCCCCCCGCACCTCGGTTTCCGTTTCCCAGGACCCTGTCGCCGAAGACCGTCGCCTGGGGACCGTCCTGTTGATCGACGACGAGGAGGTGGTGCGCGAGATCGGGACCGACATCCTGCACCTCGGCCACATCTCGTGCATTTGCGCCAGCGACGGCGAGGAGGGGATCGCCCGCTTCCGCGAGCATCGCGCCACCATCGGGCTGATCATCCTCGACATCGAAATGCCCAAGATGTCGGGAGAGAAGGTCTTTGCCGCCATTCGCGAGATCGCCCCCGAAATGCCCATCCTGATCGCCTCGGGCTACAGCAAAGAGTATCTGGAGTCCAAGGTGTTCGGCAAAAAGATCGAGCACTACATCGCCAAGCCCTTCAAGGTCGATCAGCTGCTCCACCAGGTCCGCACCCTCAGCCTGCGGGACCATGACTGACGGGGTGTTCGCCCACCTCCCCTTCGAGCGCCTGCTCGGTGACGGCGAGACCCTCGCCGAGTTGAACGTCGCCCCCGAGCTCTACCTGCGCCAGGAAGTCCTGCTCGAAATCCAGGCGGGGGGGCTGCGCGAGGAACAGCTTCGGGCCGGGCGATGGGCTCGCAAGACCCTGCACGCCCCCTTTTTCGACCTCTTCCCCGGCTCGGGCGACCGGGAAATCCGCCAGCTGAGCTGGAACCGGCTGGACCGGGTGATGGACCTCGGCGCCCGGTGGGGAGCCGAATTGATCGTCATGCACCCCAACTACGATCCGGTGTACTACCGCCACCAGGTAGACGAATGGATCTTGCGGGCCGCCGAATTCTTCGGCTCGCTGGCCGAAAAGGAACCGGGGCGTCCGCCGATCGCCATCGAGAACATCGCCGAGGAAACCCCGCAACTGGCCCGCCGGTTGGTCGAGCGGATCGCCAGCCCCCGGGTGTTCCACTGCTTCGACTTCGGCCACCACCACGTGTTTTCCCCCCTCCCTTTCGAACAGTGGCTACAGGGGCTCGGCAAACCCGGCAGGTTGCACTTCCACCTGCACGACAATCACGGCGACGACGACCACCACCTCCCCCTGGGAGCCGGCACCATCTCCTGGGCAAGGGCCAGACAGATGCTGGAGGGGTTGCCGGTTCCCCACACCCTCACCCTGGAGGCCCACTCCCAGGCCCACCTCCGCCAAACCGTCGCCGCCTACCAGCGGCTCTTTGGAGGGAGCCCCTCCCCCTCCTCGCCAGGGCCCGCTCCAGCTTGACTTTTCGGCCTCGATAGGGTATAAAATCATTCCGCCCCTGAGCGGATTTCCTGTTATTATTACTCCCGGAGGTGAACGTGAAGGTTTGCGTTTGTCTGAAACAGGTTCCCGACACCGAAGCCAGCCTTTCGATTCGCGAAGGAAACCAGATCCAAGAAGCCTCGATCAAATGGATCGTCAGCCCCCACGACGAATACGCCATCGAGGAAGCACTGAAATTCAAGGAAAAGAATCCCGGCACCCAGGTGGTGGCGGTGAGCGCCGGACCCGAGCGGGTTTTGGGGGTGCTGCGCACCGCGTTGGCCATGGGGGTCGACCAGGCCATCCAGATCGATGCCCCCGAGCACCTGGACAGCGCGACCACCGCCCGCGCACTAGCCGCGGTGATCGCCGCCGACCCCGACATCGGGCTGGTGTTCACCGGCAAACAAGCCATCGACGGCGATGCCCACCAGGTGCACACCCTGCTCGCCGCCCGGCTCGGCATGGCCATGGCCAGCGGAGTGGTCGCCATGCAGGCCGCCGCCGACCACGTGGTGGTGGAACGGGAAATCGAGGAGGGGGCCCGCGAGCGGATTCGCCTCACCTTCCCCTGCCTGGTCGCCGCCGCCAAAGGGCTCAACACCCCCCGCTACGCCTCGGTGATGGGCATCATGAAAGCCAAAAAAATCGAGATTCGCAAGATTTCGCTCGCCGAACTGGGGGTGGCCACCGGCGACCCCGGGGTGCGCCTGTTGCGACTCTCCGTCCCGGCCGAAAAGCCTCAGGGACGGATCCTTTCCGGCGAGCCCGAAGCCGTCGCCGCCGAACTGGTCCGCTGCCTGCGCGACGAAGCCAAGGTACTGTAAGGAGCCAAACATGGGAGCCATCGGAGTATACGTCGAACTGAAAAACGGGGTAACCAAAAAATCGTGTCTCGAGGCCCTGACCCTGGCCCGCCGCAGCGGCCTGCCGGTGACCGTGGTGGCTTTTACCGAGAATCCCGCCGATATCCGCGAAGTGGCGGCCGGCACTGGCGCCGCCCTGGTGATCACCGGCGCGCACAACGCCTCTCCCGACCGCAAGGCCGCCAGTTTGCTGAAAGTGATCGAGGAAGCCGGCCTGACCCGCATGCTGGGCATGGCCACCATTCAGGGCAAGGATCTGTTTTCCCGCCTGGCGGCACGGCTTCCGCAAGCAGGTCTGATCCACGATTGCGTCGCCCTCGACCCGGTGACCGCCCGGGCGAGCAAACCGGTGTATGCCGGCAAACTGATCGCCGAATACGAGGTGACCGCTCCGGTCGCCCTCTTCACCCTGCGCCCCAACACGGTGGTCGCCGAGGCCCCCCAGGGCGCCACTCCCGACATCCAGGTCCGCCCCCTGGAAGCCATCTCCGGCCCGCAAGCCGAGATCGTGGAGACGGTCGCCAGCGACAAGGTCAAGATCGACCTGGCCGAAGCGCAAATCATCGTGGCCGGAGGCCGGGCCATGAAGAGCAAAGAGAATTTCGCCATTCTCGACGACCTCGCCGCCCGGCTCGATGCGGCGGTCGGGGCCTCGCGCGCCGCCGTCGACGCCGGCTATGCCACTGCCGACATGCAGGTCGGGCAAACCGGAAAGGTGGTCAACCCCAAGCTGTACATCGCCTGCGGGATTTCGGGGGCGATCCAGCACTTCGTGGGCATGAAAACGTCCAAGGTGATCGTGGCCATCAACAAGGACCCCGAGGCCCCCATCTTCAAGAAGGCCGATTACGGAATCGTGGCCGACCTCTTCACCATCGTCCCCCTGCTGGGAGCCGAACTCAAGAAACTCTCCTGAAGGGGAACTAGTCGGGGCGGTTCTGCAGCAACAGGGTCTCGTAGTCGGCGCGCAGACTCTGGTTTTCGCCTTCCAGGCGGTTGACCTGTCCGCGCAACGCCCGCAGTTCCAGCAACCACTGCAGCCACTGGCGGTCCTGTTTGCTGGCGGTCTGCTCGACCCTTTTTTTCTGGTATTCGATCGCCTCGTTCAACGTCATCTGCGGTTCTCCCCAAAGGCAGCTTCGCCCCCATTATACCCCCGCCCCCGGTGCTGGGCAATGCGCCTTTGACCTCCCGCCCCATTTCGGCTACAATCTTGTCCTGAAGGTAATTCCCCATTCGAGAGAGGAGTGAACATGCCCAAAAGAGCGCTGATTACCGGCATCACCGGTCAGGACGGATCGTATCTGGCCGAGTTCCTGCTGGAGAAGGGATACGTGGTCACCGGCATGGTTCGCCGTTCGAGCCTGGAAAAATTCGACCGCATCGCCCCGCTTCAGGACCGCATCGCGATCCGCCAGGCCGACCTGCTCGACCAGTACTCGATCACCCAGGTGATCGAGGAGGCCCAGCCCGACGAGATCTACAACCTGGCCGCGATGAGCTTCGTCCCCACCTCGTGGAACCAGCCGGTGCTGACGGCCGAGTTCACCGCCGTGGGGGTGACCCGGGTGCTCGAGGCGATCCGGGCCACCAATCCGCGCATCCGCTTTTATCAGGCCTCCTCCTCGGAGATGTTCGGCAAGGTGCGGGAGATTCCCCAGACCGAGCTCACCCCCTTCCATCCCCGCAGCCCCTACGGCGTGGCCAAGGTCTACGGCCACTGGATCACCGTCAACTACCGCGAGAGCTACGACATCTACGGCGTGTCGGGCATCCTGTTCAACCACGAATCGCCCCGGCGCGGCCTCGAGTTCGTCACCCGCAAGGTCTCCTACCATGCGGCCATGATCAAGTTGGGTCTGGCGCGCGAGCTGCGCATGGGCAACCTCGACGCCAAGCGCGACTGGGGGTTTGCCGGCGATTACGTGAAGGCCATGTGGATGATGCTTCAGCAGCCCGAGCCCGACGACTACGTGGTCGCCACCGGGGTGACCCACTCGGTGCGGGATCTGGTCGAGATCGCCTTTGCCCACGTCGGGCTCGATTACCGCGACTTCGTGCGCACCGACCCGGCGTTCCTGCGCCCCGCCGAGGTCGACCTGCTGATCGGCGATCCGGGCAAGGCCAAGGAAAAGCTCGGCTGGCAACCCGAAGTCGACTTTCAGACCATGGTGAAAATGATGGTCGATGCCGACCTGGCCCTGATCCAGCGGGAAAACCGGCCATGAACCCCAGCGAACAACGCCCCTGGGGGAGTTTCGAGATTCTCTACGAAGAGGCCCGACTCAAGGTCAAGCGCATCACCGTTCGCGGCGGCCAGCGCCTCTCCCTGCAGAGCCACGGGCAACGGCAGGAAAACTGGGTGATCGTCTCGGGCCAGGCGGTGGTGACCCTCGAAGAGCGGCAGATTCCCCTTACCGCCACCGAGGCGGTGTTCATCCCGCAAAGCGCACGCCACCGCATCGAAAACCCGGCCACCGACGATTTGGTGTTTGTCGAGGTGCAGACCGGCACCTACCTCGGCGAGGACGACATTGTGCGCTACGAGGACGACTACCGCCGCGTCCCCCCCGCCCCCTAGTTGTAGCGGAAGACGAAGTAGGCGGGCAGATCGGGGTTTGGGAAGTCCCCCGGCAACTCCGGGAAGGGGATGCTGAGGACGAGGGCGTTCCAGGCCGCCTGATCGAAAGGGGCGATGCCGGAACTGTTGCGAATCTTGGGCTCGCGAAAGTGGCCGTCACGCTCGATGATCAGGAAGATGCCCACCGTCCCCGACAACCCCACCCGCGACGAGGGCGGCACGATCCAGTTGCGTTTCACCCGGTACAAGGCCCGTTGCGCCCACGGAGTGATGTCGTAGCCTTTGGCATCGAAAAAAGCGGCCCCCGCCGTGGTCGGGGTGCCATCCCCCGTCCCCCTCCCCGATAGCCCCGGCACCTCGCGGTTGAAGGGGATGCCGGCGGGTTCTTCCCGCAGCGCCGGCGCCGCCTTGGCATCACGGTCCCGCAGTTTCTGTGCGATGGCCCTCTGGTCGATCACCAGCCCTTTTCGTGGTGCTGCTTCTTCCCGCCGAGGAGGAGTTGCCATTTCGCCCTCCGGGGGCGAAGCGGAGATCTCCGGCGACGATTCGGCAGGGGGGACGGCAGCGCTCTCCGCTGCGGGGGGGGGAGCGCCCGCTTCGCCCCCGCTGCCGGGCGGGATCACGAAGGGTCGCACGGAAAGGGGGCGGCGGGCCTGCGGAACCACCGGGGGCTGAGGCTGTGCCGGGGGAGGTGGCGGCGCCTCGAGGGGGGGCGATCGGGGAACCACGGCGATTTCGGAAAAACGGACCGGCACCTGACGCACGTTCATGGGCATGCGCAAGAGCAGGAATCCTCCCACCAGGTGAAACAGCAGCGAGACCAGAAAGGCGGTCCGCCTCACCCGCATCCGAGCTCCCTTCGCACCCCGGAAAGGAGTCTGCGACGAAACCGGGCCATGTCCACCGGGCGCACGTCGGGATGCACCCGGTTGGCCAGGATGACCACCGCTTCGGATCGCTGCCGGCAGAGGAACACCGCGGTGCCGGTGAACCCGGTATGACCGATCTCTGCCACCGCCCCCTGCGGATCGCGGACGCGCACGGCATACCCGGCGGTCCGGAGCTGGCGCCGCCCGGCAGTCAGGTTTTGCCAGAACAGGGCGGCCGTGTCGGGCTTGAGCAGGGTGGCGGTTTCGGGGAAAGCTTCGCCGGCAAGCCGAAACACCCCCAGGGCGTCGGCGAACAACCCGGCGTTGCCGGCGGTCCCCCCACGCTAGTGGGAATTGCCGTCGTGGGTCTCTCCGCAAATCACCCCCTGGCGCCAGGGGAACGCTTCGGCCTGCTGCCGCCACCCCCCGGCTTCGGCCAGGCTCCGCTCGTGACGGTTACCCCGCTCGGTCGGGGCCACCTCCCGGCGCAGGCCTGCGGGGACGGCCAGAAAGGTCCGCCGCAGCCCTAGGGGAGCGAACAGCCAATCGCCGGCCAGATCGGCCAAGGACCTGCCGGTGATGCGCTCGATCACCAGGGTCAGCAGGATGTAGCCCAGGCAAGAGTAGACCACCCGCCCTCCGACCGGGGGGCGGGGAGAGAACTGGCCGATTGCCGCCAGGTAGTCGGAGTCGATCAGATACAACGGCGCCCAGGCGGGCAACCCCGAAGTGTGGGCCAGCAGCGACTCCAGGGTCAGCGGGTAGGGATACTCGGGCAAAAAGCGGGGCACCCGGTCACCCAGGGCGACCTCGCCCCGTTCGAGCAGTTTCAGCAGCACAAAGGCGGTGACCAGCGGTTTGGTCAGCGAGGCCAGGTCGTAGATGGTGTCGGGGGCCAGAGGCGACTCTTCGGGAACCAGGCTCATGAGGCCGACCGATCGCTGCAGTTCGACAGATCGCTCGCGACCGGCGAGCAGGGTCCAGCCGGGGGCGAACCCGCCAGTTCGCAGTCGCTCGCAGGTGCGGTCCAGGTTCACCGGGGGGGGGTGATCGAGCGGGAGACGCGCAAGGCCAATTCCAGGGCAGCCCGCCCTTCTTCTCCGGTGACGCATCCCGCGCTGCCGTCTCCGCCGGCCTGGCAAACAAACGCCCGCCACAGGTTGGCCAGCGGCTCGGCCGGCTGGATCTCCGGTTCACTGGGCCGGATCGTTGCCCCGTCGAGATCGACAAGCTTGAGGGTGCGCGCCTGGTAGTCCAGGGAGAGGTAGCGGTTGCGCTGAAACAGGCGCAAGGTGCGGGTCTTGCCCTGGGAGACCCGACTGGCGGTGACGTTGGCCACCAACCCCGAAAAGAACTCCAGCCGCACGTTGGCCAGATCCACCTGGGCCGACAGCACCGGGACGCCGACCGCATGGATGGCGGCGACCCCGGAACGATCCCAATGGAGCAGGATGTCGAGGTCGTGGATCATCAGGTCGAGGACGACGTCGATGTCCAGCGAGCGCGGAGAGAAAGAACCGAGCCGCTGGATCTCGATGAACAGCGGGTGATCGACGTGGCGTTCGGCGCCGAGCACCGCCGGGTTGAACCGCTCGAGATGGCCCACCGCCAGCAAGCACCGGGTGCGCGCCGCCTCGGCGACCAGCTCGTCGGCCTCGGCCAGGGTCCGGGCGATCGGCTTCTCGATCATCACCGGCACCCCCTGGCTGAGGAATCGCATCCCCAGTTCGTGGTGAGACTCGGTGGGGGTGGCGATCCCCACCGCGTCGACCTTGCCGGCCAGTTCGTCTGCCGAGGCGAGCGCGGGAATCCCGGTCCCCTCGAGGCCTTCTGCGAGGCGGGCAGGGTCCCGATCGACGACACCAACCACCTCCACCCCCGGCAACTGGCGCAATACCCGCAGGTGATTCTTGCCCATGGCCCCGAGGCCGATCAATCCGATGCGCATTTTTTCCCCCAGAATACCAGTTTGCCCCGCCGGGCGAGCTCCACCACCCGCGGCGGATCGATCAACAAGGTTCTCCCGGCCTCCACCACCAGGGCGGCGGCCTGGCGCCTGACCAGCAGCCGGACGGTGTGTTCCCCCACCACCGGGACGTCGAACCGCATTTCGCCACCGGGCCGGCTGACCTTGACCATGACCAGACCGCCCGAAACCAGTTTGCCCGCCCGCCGGATGGCCTGGTCGGTGCCCTCGATGGCCTCGACCGCGATCACCGCTCCCCCCCGCACACACACCGTCTGGCCGATGTCGAGCCGGGCGATCCCCCAGGCTTTCTGCCAGCCGAAGTCGATGTCGCGGGCGAGCTCAGCGGACACCGCCAGTTCAGGGGTATAGTTCCGCTCCTCCGCCAGCCAATCCTGCAAAAAGACGGTGGAATCGATCATCTCCACCCCGTGGCGGGCGAACCAATCGCTTACCGCCGCCAGCATGGTGGTGGTGGTACGCGCCGGCAGCGAGTGCCATAGCTGACGAAAGGTGGCGTCGCGGGCGGTGAGGGTGAAGATCGAGCGGTGGCCGACCCGCCCCGCCATCAGGGCGCGGGTCACCCCGTGCTCGTGGAAGAACGCGAGGACCGCCTCGGCCTGGCCCAGCGGAAACCGGCGGTAGACATCGGCGAGGCGGGCCGTTTCAGCGGAAACGCTGCCGGAAAAACCGGCCACCACCGTGCGCACGCCCGCCTGGCGAGCCCGCAGGAGAATCCTCTCGGGCAAAGGAGGCTGCCCGGCCAAAACGCCCACCACATCAGACATCGGTGACGAAATTCTTCAGAATCCCCCGTTTGCTGCCGGCGATGAAATCGACGATGGCCCGTGCCTCCTCGTGGGTTCCCATCTCCTCGGAGATGCGCTTGACCGCCTGGGAGGTGTTGAGGTCGGTGTGAAACACGGTGCGAAAGACCTCTTTCACGTTCTCGATGGTGGCCCGGGAAAAACCGCTTCGCATCATGCCGATCGAGTTGGGGCCGTAGAGGCTGAAACTCTCCCGCTTCTGCGACACGCGGGCGAAGGGGAGGATGTCTTGAAGGACGATCGAGTATCCCCCGATGTAGGCGTGCTTGCCGATGCGCACGAACTGATGTACCGAGGAGAACGCCCCCACCACCGCGGCATCGCCGACCTCCACGTGGCCCGCCAGGGTCGCGCCGTTGATCATGATCACCCGGGAACCTACCTGGCAGTCGTGGGCGATGTGCACGTAGGCCATGAAGTAGTTGTGGTCGCCGATGCGGGTGACCCCGCCGCCTTTCACCGTACCACGGTTGATGGTGATGAATTCGCGGATGATGTTGTGGTCACCGATCTCGACCGTGGTCGGCTCCCCCTTGAAGGTGACGTCCTGGGGATCGGTGCCAACCGAGGAGAAGGGGAACACCTTGCAGTCCCGCCCGAGGCGGGTGAAACCGCTGATGGTGGCATGGTGGAGGATCTGCGACCGGTCGCCGATCTCCACCTGCTCGCCGATCACCGCATAGGGGCCGATTTCGACCCCGCAGCCCAGTTTGGCGTCGGGGGCGACCACCGCGGTGGGATGGATGACCACGCCACTCATTCGGTTTTCTTGGGCGTGGCCGACATCAGCACCCCCTCGGCCGCCAATTGTCCGTCGACCAGGGCCCGGCCCCGGGTGACCGCGAAGGTGCCGCGGAACCGTTCCACGTCCACCTCGAGATCGAGCCGGTCTCCGGGCACGACCACCCGCTTGAAGCGCACCTGGTCGATCCCGGCGAAGTAGGCCAGCCGTTCCCCCGGGGGAAACTCCTGCAACAGCAGGATGGCGCCGAGTTGGGCCATGGCCTCGATGATGAGCACCCCCGGCATCACCGGGTGACCGGGGAAATGCCCCTGGAAGAACCCCTCATTGGCGGTGACGTTCTTGTAACCGCGGATCCACTTGCCCCGCTCGAGACCGGTCACCCGGTCGATCAGCAGCATCGGGTAGCGGTGAGGAATGATCTTCTGGATGTCCTCGACCGTGAGCGGCAGGGTCATTTCCCGGTCTTGGCGGGAGCCGCGGCCGCCACCGTGCTGTCGTAGGCCTTGATGACCGCTTCGGTGATGTCGACCGTGGGCTCGGCGTAGGCGATCCCGGCCGTGGTCAGGTCGAGGACGACGGTGTAGCCGCCTTCCTTGGAGATCTTCTCGATGATCGGCATCAGGTCCTTTTGCATGGCCTCGAATTCCTTCTGCCGCTGGGCGATCAGGTCTTTCTGGGCGTCCTCGGCAAAGCGCTTGATCTCGGTCTGCTTGCCCTGCAGTTCCTGGGCTTTCTTGTCGCGGGTTTCCTGGTTGAGGGCGGTATTGGCCACGTCTTTGGTCAGGCTGTCGATGGCCTTCTGCAGCTGGTCGTACTGCCGTCCTTTGGCCTGTTCCTGCTCCTGCAGCTTGGCGATGACCTGCTTGCCTTTCACCGAGGCCTGCAGGACGGCCTGCGGATTGATGATGCCGATCTTGGCCTCGGCGGCGAGGAAGGCGGCGCCGGCCAGCAGGGCGGCGGTGGCGATCACGATTTTCTTCATGGGTTTTCTCCTTGGCAAATGGATTTAATAAAACGACGGCCCGACCGCGAACCGGAACACGAAGTGCTTGTCGTCGGGTCGGAGAAGCCGCGGATTATAGGCGAAAATGAGCCGGAAGGGGACGTTGAGCATGGGCACGAACACCTTCAACTCCAGCCCGTGCGAGGAGTAGAGGTTTTTCAGCGAAATCTTGGTGTCGTTGTCGTACGAGTTTCCGATATCGGAGAAGAAGACGAAGGCGAAGTTCTCGTTGAGCGGGATCTGGTACTCGAGGTTCAGGTAAAACGCCTTGTTGCCGCCAAACACGGTCCCCTTGGCATCGCGCGGGCCGATCTGGTAGATGTCGAACCCGCGGATCGAGCGCTCGCCGCCCAAAAAGATCCGCTCGTAGAAGGGGATCTCCTTGCCGCCGAAGCTGCGGATCCGGTTGTAGACGACGTGGAACCCCAGCACGTGGCGGTACCAGATGGGGACGAACTTGACGAACTCGGCCTCGTAGCGCTGCACGTTGACGTCGCCGCCCAGGAAACCGCCCGAATACCGGTAGCTGAGCTGGTATTTGGTGCCGGAGCGGGGAAAGATCGGCGAATCGACGGTGGAGTAGGAAACGCTCGGCAGAATCGACGACACGTGGCGCTGGCCGACCGAGTAGTAGTAAGACCAGTACGGGTTGGCGAACTGGTAGTCGGGGTCGACGTCGGTGATCTCGACGTTCTCGAAGCTGTACACCAGGTTGGCCCCGAAGTAGCGCCAGAAGCGGGCCGAAGTGGAGACGTTGAACCCCGCCGAACGCTGGGTGTAGAGGCCGGGGTACTGGGAGGTGGTCTTGAACACGTTGATGCCGGCATTGGCCGGCAAATTGAACAGGTAGGGTTCGGTGAAGGCCAGCTGGTAGTTCTGGGTGCGGGTGCCGGTCTGCATGTTGAGGGTGAACGCCTCGCCCATGCCGAGAAAGTTCTGGGTGGAGTAGCCCGCAGCGATGAAGAAGCCGTCGTAGCCGCTGTAGCCGACGTTGAAGTTGATCGACTGGCGGTTGACCTCTTTCACCTCGGCGGTGATGTTGATGCGGGTGGGATCTTTGGCGTCGGGCTTGATTTCGGGCATCTTGTCCATGGTGACCAGGCCGAGTTGCTTCATGCGGCGGACCGAGTCTTCCAGGGCGTTGATGTTGAGCCTGCGTCCCTCGCGCAAGAACCACTCGCGGCGGATCACGTGGTCTTTGGTGAAGGTGTTGCCGGAGAATTCGAGTTTACCCAGGTAACAGATCTCGTTTTCCTGGACGTTGATGGTCAGGTCGGCGATCTTTTTCTCGGGGTCCAGGTTTTCCACCGGGGCCACCTGGCAGTAGAAGTAGCCGAGCCCCCCATAAAGTTTCTGGATGGCCTCGATGCCCTTGTTGCGGGTCTTGATGTTGTAGAGGGCTCCGCGCTTCATCTTGATCAGGGTTTGCAGGTATTCGCCGCGGATGATCTTGTTGCCCTCGACCTTGATCGTGCCCAAACGGTACTGGGGCCCCATCTCGACCGGAATGGTCAGCGCCATCATCTTCTGCACCGGCCCGAAAACGCTCTTGCGGGTGATCAGGCGGGTCTCGGGACGGCCGACCTTGGCCTCCAGGTAGCCTTTCTGCTGCAGGCGCAGCCGCACCTCTTCGAGGTCTTCCTCGAGTTTTTCCTTGTTGTAGACGTCCTTGCTCAGGATCCCGGAGAGGAAGCTGTGCACCTGGTTGTTTTTCAGCCCCCGGGTCAGGAACCCGGCCGAAACCCGGTTGCCTTCCAGCCCCGGGAAATCCACCCGGCCCACCCGGGTCTTGGACCCCGGCTCGACGTGGATGGTGAGCAGCATCTGCCCTTTTTGCTCGATCTCTTCGGTCCAGACCCGGCCGTTGCCGTAGCCCTTCTCCTCGAGCATGGCCTGGATCACCCGCTCCACTTTCTTGAGCTTGAGCGGGCTATAGTAGGAAGCGGGCAGGATCGAGACGTTCTTGCCCTGCAATTTCTCGGTAATGTCGCTTTCCTTGATTTTCTTGGTGATCTTGTAGACGACATCGGCGACCACTTTGTTCTCTTCCAGGGCGACCTTCACGACCTTGCCCTTCTCTCCGTCGTCCGCCGATATCACCACGTTGGCAAAAAAACCGGTGTCCCAGAGCAGCCTGAAATCCTCGCGAATCCGCTCGGGCGAGTATTCCATCCCCTCCTGGGTCTTCATGTAGAAGAGTACGGTCTCCCGCGAGACCTTGCGGTTGCCCTCGATGACGATTTTCTCGACCGTTTCGGCAGCGAGCCCGCAGGCGAGGAGAAGCGTTCCCAATACACCCAACCAGATTCGTTTCATCTTGGCCTCATGCCCCCTTGCGGGTGCGGTGGAATTGCTTTTTATACCACATTCGGGGGGCAAATGCAACGCGACGGGGGGCTAGGGGCAGCCCCGCTGGCCCAATCTCGCCCGCCCTTATCGCCGAAATATGTCTCTTCGGTCCGCCGCTCCATCCGTATTTGCCTCCCATGAAACCCGACAGGATCACCCCCCTTCAGACGCCCCGCCCCCCCCTGCCGGATGCAGCGGTGGTTTTCCTACTTCAGGCCGTCGCTCTTCAGCTTGATGACATGCAGCAGGTTGAGCGCCTCGAGCGGGGTCAGGCGGGCGATGTCGAGTTCGGCGAGTTTGCCGCGGATCTCGTCCCACACCCGCAGCTCGCGGTCCTCGGGGAAAAGCGAGCGGGCCCGGGGCGGAGTCTGCGGGATCTGCCCCACCAGGCGTTCTTTCACCAGCCGGGTCAACTCCTTTTTCTCCAGGTTCAGCAAGATCTCTTTGGCACGTTCGATCACCGGGGAGGGCAGACCGGCGATCTTGCCGACGTGGATGCCGAAACTCTGGTCGGTGGCCCCGGGCACGATCTTGTGCAAGAAAACCACCTGGTCCTGCCACTCGCGCACGGCGATGTGCACGTTGGCAACCCGGTCCAGGATCTCGCCCAGTTCGGTGAGCTCGTGGTAGTGGGTGGCGAACAGCACCTTGGGTTGCTCCCCCATCCCGGCCAGGTACTCGACCACCGCCCAGGCGATCGACAGGCCGTCGAAGGTCGAGGTGCCGCGGCCGATCTCGTCGAGCAGGATCAGCGACCGTCGCCCCGCCCCGGCCAGGATGGCGGCGGTTTCGATCATTTCGGTGAGGAAGGTCGACTTGCCCTCGAGCAACGAGTCGGAGGCCCCGATGCGGGTGAAGATGCGATCCACGATGCCGATCTGCGCCTTTTCGGCCGGGACAAAGCACCCCGCCTGGGCCAGGATCACGATCAGGGCGTTTTGCCGCAGATAGGTCGATTTTCCCCCCATGTTGGGCCCGGTGATCAGCAAAATCTGGTCAGCTGCCGGGGTGATGTCGAGGTCGTTGGGGATGAAGGCCGCCCCGCCCCCCCCTTCGAGCACCGGATGACGCCCCTCGCGGATACTCAGGCCATAGCCGTCGACGATTTCGGGGCGGCAGTGATTGCGCCGCTGGGCGTTCTCCCCCAGCCCCGACAGCACGTCGAGGCGGGCCAGCAACTCCGCGTTCTGGTTGAGGCCTGCTACTCGATCGCGGATCTGGCCTATGATCCCGGCATACAGCGACTGCTCGATGGCCACGATGCGCTCTTCTGCCCGCAGGATGCGCTCTTCGAGCTCCTTGAGTGCCGCGGTGATGAAGCGCTCGGCATTGACCATGGTCTGCTTGCGCTGGTAATCCTGCGGCACCAGCCGCAGGTGGGGCTTGGTGACCTCGATGTAGTAGCCGAACACCCGGTTGTAGCGGATCTTCAGCGACGCAATGCCGGTCCGTTCCCGCTCCTCCCTCTCCATTGCGGCGATGACTTCGCGGGCGTTGCGGTTCAGGGCGCGCAGTTCGTCGAGCTCGACGTGGAACCCGTCGCGAATCACCTGCCCCTCTACCAGCGACACCGGGGGATCGTCGGCGATGGCCCGTTCGATCAGGGAGGTGATTTCGCCCAGCGGATCGAGCCCGGCGGCGATCTCGGCGCTAACGGCCGAGCGCAGGGAGGCGATCACGTCGTGGATGCGGGGGATGGTGTCCAGCACCACCCGCAATGCCAACAGGTGAGGGGGGGTTGCCACCCCGAGCGCCACCTTGGCGGTCAGCCGGGCCAAATCGCCCATCCCCTTGAGCAAGCGGCGCAACTCGGAGCGGACGATCAGGTTGCCGGCGAACTCTTCGACCCCGTCGAGCCGGCGCTCGATCTCCCGCCGGTCCAGCAGGGGATAGGTGAGCCAGGATCGGAGCAGCCGCCGTCCCATCGGCGTCAAGGTCTGGTCGACGCTATCGAGCAGCGAGCCGCGCACGGTGCCGGTGCGCAGGTTGGCGACGATTTCCAGGTTGCGGAAAGTGACGGGGTCGAGGATCAGGTGGGATTCCACCGGGTTGAAGCGGATCACCGACAGGTTCTTGGGTTCCTGGCGGCGCACCCGGGTCAGGTAGCGCAGGAGGGCCCCGCAGGCGCCGATCACGGTCGGATAAGCCAAAAGCCCCAACCCCTCGACGGTGGCCAGCCCGAACTGTTCTTTCAGGGCCACTTCGCCCTCGAACCGGTTGAATTCCGAATCGTCGAGTTCCGAGGTCACCACCGCCTCGAGTTCGGGGAGCCCCTGTCGCAGGGTGGCGAACTCGCCCGCCATTGCCGCCGGAACCAGGATCTCCCGGGGCGGTTGGCAGACCAGCTCGTGGCGCAGGCGTTCCTCCGACCCCGGGGCAAAAAAGCGCAATTGGCACTCCCCGGCGTCGAGGTCGGAAATCGCCAATGCCGTTCCCGCCAGGTCCCGGTACAGCGCCGCCACCCGGTTCTCTCCCGCCCCCCCCGCCCCGTCGATCTCGAGCGCCGTGCCCGGAGTGAGCACGCGGGTCACCTCGCGCCGCACCAGCCCTTTGGCCAGCGAGGGGTCCTCCACCTGGTCGCAGATGGCGATCTTGAACCCCTGGCGCAGGAGCTTGGCGGCGTAATTCTCCATGGCGTGGTGGGGGATGCCGCACATCGGCACCGAATCCTCGCTCCCCTTGTTGCGCGAGGTCAGCACCACCTCGAGCACCGGCGCCGCGGTGCGGGCGTCGTCGAACAACATCTCGTAGAAGTCGCCAAGGCGGAAGAAGAGGAGGGCATCGGGATGCTGCGCCTTGATTTCGAAATACTGGCGCAACATGGGGGTGAGGGAGGCGCGATCCATCGGGCGATTATAGCACAGCCCCCCTCACCCGCCGGGGATCAGCGGCTGACCAGCTGCTCCAGGTCGACCTGCTGGTATTCCAGGGTGTCGCCGGTGACCTGATGCACCCGCGAGGTGGCCAGGTTGTAGTCGATCAACGCCTTGAGTTCGGAGATCTGGGCGGTGGAAAAATCGCGCTGGAACTGCAGCACCAGGTAGTTGGTGGAGAGGCCCACCGACAGCTTCTTCTGTTCGGCGGCCAGCTTTTCTTCGGCCAGCTCGCGGGCCAGGCGGGTGGCATCGATGCTCTTGCGCGCCTTTTCCACGTCGATCACCACCTGCTTGACATCGGAGTAGACGGTGGCCTCGGCGTTTTTCAGGACCAGCAGGCTGCGCTCCATCTGGATGCGGGCGATGGCCAGATCGGCCCGGGCCGAGGTGTTGGAGAGGGGGAGGTTCAGGCTGAGCCCCACCGAAAAATTGCGGTACTTGTTTTCCAGCGAGTCTTTGAGGGCATCCCACAGCTTGCCGGGGATCACCCCGATGATCTTGGCATTCTGGTCGAACACGTTGCCCTCGACCAGCAACTGGTCGCCCGAAAGGCCAGTGGTATAGTAGGCGGCGGTCAAGGCCAGATCGGGGCGCAACTGGTTGCGGTAGTAGCGGACGTCGATGTCTTTGGCTTTCAGGTCGGCCTTGGCGCTGGCGATCTCGGGCCGGTTGGCCAGGGCCCGCTCCAGCAAGGCGTTGAAATCGGAGTCCATCGAGGCGAACGACGGGGCATCGCCCGGAGCCAGGACGCGGTCGGAGGAGCGGAAATTCAGGATGCGGCGCAGGTTTTCGGCGGTGGTCTGCACGTTGCTTTCGGCCTGGATCAACTCGCTCTCCCGCGAGGCCACTTCGGCCTTGGCGGTCAGGATATCCATGGGGGCCGAAACTCCGACCTTGACCTGCAGCTCATTTTGACGGAGAAGATCGCGGGCCAACTCCAGCGACTTGCGGGTGACCTCGACCGACCGGGTGGCGTGGACCAGGTTCCAGTAGGCCGTCTCCACCTGGTAGACCAGCCCGATCACGGTGCTCTTGAGGGCGATCAGCGCCTTGTCCTGGTTGATCCGGGCCAGCAGGATGGCGTGCCGGGTGGGCAGGGAGCCGAGGTTTTTCAGCAACGGCTGGTTCAACGAGAGCTTCAGCTGGGAGTTCAACGACGGGTTGAAAGAGGAGAAGCGGCTGGAAGACTTGTTGCGGGACAGGTCGACGGCGGCGCTCACCGTGCCGCCGGTGATCAGCCGTTGCGAAACCCCCAGGTTGAACATCTGCCGGTTGGTGCTGTTCTGGGCGGCGCCCTCGATGGCGCTCGAACTGGGCGAATTGGACTCGCTCATGGTGCCGCTGGCGGAGAGCACCGGCACGAAGATCGAACGGCTCTTGCGCAGCGATTCGGCCATGAGTTCGGGGTTGGTGAGTTCGGTGCGCAGGTCGAGGTTTTCCTTGAGAGCCAGGCGGATCGCCTCGGTCAGGGTGATGGGGGTTGCCGGCGTTTCGTTTTCGGCCGAAACGGGAGAGGGGATCGCCAGCCAAAGAATCAACAATACCGCGGCCACGAGTGTCTTTTTCATGCCAATGCCTCCAGATCGTCGCAATGCCCAGGATCGATTATACGCCGGCTGGCGGGGAAAGGTTCCACCACCCCCTGCGAAGGGGAAACCGCCCAAAGCCCCTTTTCTTGCAGACGCCGGTCAAGTTGACAAGCGACGAACCCTTGGGGTAAGGTGGGAAAACCATGACCCCGGAAGTCCCCCCACCTCTTCCCGCCGCCCCTACGGTGGCGGTCGTGCTGATCGCCCTCGACGAGGTCGACCGCCTGGCGGGAGCCATCGAGAGCTGCCGGACGTTTGCCGACGAAATCGTGGTGGTCGACTCTGGTTCCCGCGACGGCACCCCCGAGCTGGCCCGCCAGCTGGGCGCCACCGTGGTGACCCGGCCGTTCCGGGATTTTGCCGACCAGAAGAACTTCGCCAAAGACCAGGCGACGGCATCGTGGGTGTTCAACCTCGACGCCGACGAGCGGGTGTCGCCCCCGCTGGCCGAAGCCAGCGCCGAATTCAAACGGAATCCTCCGGCGCCCCTCCCCGCCGGCTTCTCCGTGGCAAGGAGGTCGGCCTACCTGGGCCGCTGGATCACCCATTCGGGCTGGTTTCCCGACCGCAAGGTGCGTCTGTTTCAACGTCAGGGCAGCCGCTGGGAGGGGCGGGTGCACGAACGGCTGATCCTGCCAGGGAAGGTCGCCCCGCTGGCGGGCGAACTCCTCCATCACACCTACCGGGATCTGGCCGACCACCTGCGCAAGCTCAACCTCTACACCACCTTCCAGGCTGAAAAGCTGGCCGGGAAGTCGGCAACGCGCCTCATGCTCGGCGCCCTCTTCCTGCCGCCGGTCACCTTTTTTCGCCACTACCTCTGGAAACGGGGGGTGCTGGACGGCTTCCCCGGGCTGGTGATCGCCCTCCTTTCGGCCTGGGGGACCGCCCTGAAAAACCTCAAGGCCCTCGAGCGACGACGCAACCTCCCCCCGCCCCGCTGACATGAGGGTTTTGCATCTCGACACCGGACGTGCCTTCGGCGGCGGCCAGCAACAGGTGGAGCTCACCCTGCGGGCGCAACAGGAAGAGGGGATGGAGATCGCCCTGCTGGCTCCGCCCGCGGTGCCGCTGGCCCGGCGGGCCACCATCCTCGGCGTCCCCCTGTTTTTCTGGTCGCCGCACGGCCTCGCCACCCTCACCACCCGCCGCTCGCTGCGCCGGGTTATCGCCACCTGGCGCCCCGACCTGGTACACACCCACGACGCCCGCAGCCTGATGCTGGCCCGCTTCGCCGCCCCTTGCGTGCCGGTGATCGCCAGCCGGCGCATGGATTTTGTGGTGCGACCGCGTTCGGCCACCCACCTCTACGGTTGGGCCGCCAGGGTGGTGGCCGTCTCCCGCGCCGCGGCCCAGCCCCTTCTCGCCGTCGGGGTTGCCGAAGAACACGTGGCGATCATCCACGACGGCATCGACCCGGCCCGATTCGCCGCCCTCCCCCCCCGCGAAACGGCCCGCCTGCGGCTGGGCATCCCGGGTGACGCCTTTCATGTCGGTTGCCTGGCCCTGCTGGTGCCGTCCAAAGACCCCGGGTTGCTGATTGCCGCCATCGCAAAGGTCGCCCGCGACCTGCCCGGGCTCCACCTGACCCTCGGCGGCGAGGGCCCGCTGCGGGCCTCCCTGGAGCAACAGGTTCAACAGGAGGGCCTGCAGGCTCAGGTGCGGCTGCCCGGCTTCATCCAGGACCCGCTCCCCTTTTTTGCCAGTCTCGACCTCTACGTGCAGCCGTCGGCGATGGAGGGGCTGGGTACCGCGGCCATCGAGAGCATGGCGGCGGGCCTGCCGGTAATCGCCAGCGACGCCGGGGGGCTGCCCGAATCGGTCGCCGGGTACGGCCTGATGTTTTCCCGCGGCGACCCGCACGCCCTGGCGGAGCTGATCTTCCAGCTGGCGAGTGACGTGCCCCGGCGTGGCGAAATCGCCACCGCCTGCCAGCGCCGTTCCCAGGACTTCGATTTCCGCCGCCAGCACCGCCTCCTTTTAGACGTCTACCGCCAGGTGCTGGCCGGCAGCCCGGCGCCAGGGGATTGCCGCCCGTAGCCCCGTGATCTATAATAGGGCCATGAACAAAGCCCCTTCTTGCTCCGTCAACCCTGTGGCCCGCTGGGTGCGCATCGTCCTCTCCCTGGTCATCATCGGCTGGGGCATCTGGACCAAAAACTGGATCGGCCTGCTCGGCATCGTCCCCCTGGCGACCGCCCTGTCGGGATCCTGTCCGCTCACCCTCCGTTTTCCCGGCACCCGCCGCGACCAGGATCCGCCGGCCTGATCTCCCGCGGGAGAGCCACCGGATTGCTTTTCCGCCCGCTTTGGTGTACAACCGGCAAGGATGAAAAACGGATTGACCCTGCCCAATTTCCTCAGCGTGCTCCGGCTGTTGCTCACTCCGGTGATCCTTTTTTACATCCTCTGTTTTCGCGAGTCGTTTTTTTTGCCCTTGCTGGGCCTCTACCTGTTCACCGTGTCGCTCGACTTCCTCGACGGCTTCATCGCCCGCAGGATGAAACAGGAAAGCGAACTGGGCCGGATCCTCGACCCTTTGGCCGACAAGTTGCTCGTGCTGGGGGTGCTGATCGCCCTCACCCTGAAGGCTGAGTTTCCGCTCTGGCTGGCCCTGCTCATCGGCGCCCGCGACCTGTTGATCATGCTGGCCAGTTTTCTCCTCTACCGGCGCCGCCGCATCATCACCACCTCGATCCTGGTCGGCAAGGTCACCTTCGGCACCATCAGCGTATTGATGTTCGTCTACATCCTCGACCTTTCGGGCCAACTCGATTTGCTGGCCCTCAAAGAGTTTCTCACCACCCTCAGCTGCACCTTTCTGGTATGGTCGTGGGTGGAGTACTATCTGGTCTATCAACGAGAGTACCATGACTGAAAACAAACAGATCCTGATCGTCGACGACGATCCGGACGTCCTGAAAATGCTGCAGGATTGCCTGGAACAGAATGGCTATGTCGTCCTCGCCGCCGAAGACGGAGCCAGGGCCATGGAATTGGCCCGAAGCCACATCCCCGACCTGGTCATCACCGACATGCTGCTGCAGAAGG